>CALGIH010000073.1 GCA_937916035.1 uncultured Lacinutrix sp. | reverse complement strand
CTTCTTTTGTACTTTATTAACATTTGTTAAGCAAAATCAGGCTAGTTTTACTTTTAAGTCAAAACTCCAAAATAAATATTATTGGATATTTCCTTTTTGGAATAATACTTGTGACTTAAAAACAAACTAATAAAAATCATCAATCAATGTCAAAATCAATCTTACCATTCTGTATTCTGTTTTTCTTTTTTTATTTACATCCAATGCCCAAGAAACTGCCACTCAGGATTTAAAAATTTACTTAGACTGTGACCGCTGTGACAACACCTATATCAAACAAAATTTGGGTAATGTTCAATTTGTAAGAGATCAAAATTTAGGTGATGTTCATTTATTTTTTGTTACACAACGTAACGGAAGTGGAGGCACGTTATATGACATTGATTTTATAGGTAAAAATGAATTTGCCAATATTAAATTATAAGTTATCCTTCTCAACAGATACCAATATGACAAGTGACGATGTTAGAAATCGAACTTTGGAATATATTAAATTGGGTTTAGTACGTTTTTGGATTGAAAAAGGCACCTTAGAAGGCGTTTCTGTTTTGGCGCCAACACCTGAGGTTGAAGAAGAATTAAATAAGCCTAAAGTTGAAGACCCTTGGAATTATTGGGTATTTAGAATTGGCGGCAATGGCTGGTTTAATGGTCAAGAATCAAATAGCACTAGCAATTTAAATTTTAATGTTTCAGCAAGACGTGTCACTGAAAAGAATAAATTTTTCTTTAATATTGGATTTAATGAAAACAAAAACACATTTAATTATGATGGTGAAGATATTGTCTCTATAAATAGTGGTAAATATCTTAGTATTAATGATGTGTTAAGTATCAATGACTATTGGTCTTATGGTGTTTTTGGAAGTCTTGGCACCTCAACTTTTGGAAATTATGATTTGTATTGGTCTTTAAAACCAGCACTTGAATACAACTTTTTCAAATACAACGAATCTGCTAAAAAACAACTCGTTTTAAGTTATAGAAATGGAGTGCGTTATAACGATTACGAAGTGAGGTCAGTTTATTTAAAGGATAATGAGTTACTATGGGAACATACGATTTCATTAGGTGGAAGCGTCAGGCAAGAATGGGGAAATTTAAATGGGGAAGTGTCATTTGACCAATTTTTACATGACACCACACTAAATGCTTTAAATTTTAATCTTAGAACAGACATTAGGTTGTTTAAAGGTTTTAATTTTAACCTTGGAGGCGGTTATAGTATTACCAGAAATCAAATTAATATTTCTTCTGGAAATGCATCTCTTGAAGATTTACTGCTAAGACAAAAACAATTAGAATCTGGTTATAATTATTTCTTCAATGTTGGATTGAGTTATTCTTTTGGATCTATTTATAATACTATTGTGAATCCTAGATTTAATTTCTAATTAAACCCATTCTAAATTTCATATAAAAAGGACACTTAAATTTGTGTTCCAAATTAGTGAGCAGTACCTTTGTAGTCAGTATAAAACTAACTTCAAAAAAATGAGTAGATTTTTTAAATCTTCGATTGGAAGAAAGGTCGCAATGGCACTGTCAGCTTTTTTCCTAATGTTTTTCTTACTTCAACATTTCGCTATTAATATTTTATCTGTTTTTAGCGCAGATACATTTAATGAAGTATCCCATTTTATGGGAACAAACCCTTTAATACAATTCGTTTTACAACCAGTTTTAATTTTTGGTGTGGTATTTCATTTTGTAATGGGATTTATCTTGGAACTTAAAAATAGAAGTGCTCGTAACATAGCTTATGTTAAAAACAATGGTTCCGCTAATTCATCTTGGATGAGTAGAAACATGATTTGGAGCGGCGTTGCAATTTTAGCATTTATAATTCTTCATTTCATCGATTTTTGGTTCCCAGAAATTAACACCAAATTCATTGAAGGCGATTGGTCTGGAATGCACGGTGGTGAATTGAGATATTTCCATGAATTACAAGAAAAATTCGTAAGCCCAATAAGAGTTGGTGCTTATGTATTGGCTTTTGTCTTTTTAGCATTGCACTTGCTACATGGTTTTACATCAGCGTTTCAATCCATGGGAGCAACAGCAGGACGCAAAAAAACACTACAAAACATAGGGAAAGCGTATTCAATTTTAATTCCTTTAGGGTTTATAATTATTGCACTTTATCATCATTTTAATCATATCCATTAATCGAACAGAATATGGCATTAGATTCAAAAGTACCAAAAGGTCCAATAAAAGATAAATGGACAGATTATAAAAATCATATCGATTTAGTTAATCCAGCCAACAAACGTCACATCGATATTATTGTGGTTGGTACAGGATTAGCTGGAGGTTCTGCTGCTGCGACTTTAGCGGAATTAGGTTATAACGTAAAAGCATTTTGCTATCAAGATTCGCCACGTCGTGCGCACTCAATTGCGGCACAAGGTGGAATCAATGCAGCGAAAAATTACCAAGGAGATGGTGATTCAACATACAGACTATTTTATGACACCGTAAAAGGTGGCGATTACCGCTCTCGTGAAGCTAATGTTCATCGTCTTGCTGAGGTTTCAACAAATATTATTGATCAGTGCGTTGCTCAAGGAGTCCCTTTTGCACGTGATTATGGTGGATTATTAGATAACCGTTCATTTGGAGGTGTATTAGTTTCTAGAACATTTTATGCTAAAGGGCAAACTGGACAGCAACTTTTGCTTGGGGCTTATTCAGCAATGAACAGACAAATTGCTCGAGGTAAAATTCAAATGTACAACCGTCACGAAATGCTAGATGTAGTAAAAGTGGATGGTAAAGCAAGAGGGATTATTGCTCGAGATTTGATTACTGGAAAAATTGAACGTCATTCTGCACATGCTGTAGTTATTGCATCAGGTGGTTACGGAAATGTTTATTTCCTATCGACTAACGCCATGGGAAGTAACGCTACCGCTGCTTGGAAAATACATAAAAAAGGAGCATATTTCGCAAATCCTTGTTACACTCAAATTCACCCAACGTGTATTCCACGTTCTGGAGATTATCAATCTAAATTAACATTGATGTCTGAATCGCTTCGTAATGACGGTCGTATTTGGGTACCTAAAAACATGGAAGATGTGATGGCAATTCGTGAAGGTCGTAAAAAACCAACCGATCTGTCTGAAGAAGAAAGAGATTATTACTTAGAGCGTCGTTATCCAGCTTTTGGAAATTTAGTGCCTCGTGATGTAGCATCAAGAGCTGCAAAAGAACGATGTGATGCTGGTTATGGTGTAAATGCAACTGGAGAAGCAGTGTATCTTGACTTTAAATCTGCAATTAACCGTTATGGTAAAGAGCAGGCTAAGATTCATAATATTTCAAATCCTTCAGAAGAAAAAACATATGAATTAGGACAAGCCATTGTTGAAGAAAAATACGGAAACTTATTCCAGATGTACGAGAAAATCGTTGACCAGAATCCATACAAAACACCAATGATGATTTACCCTGCGGTTCACTATACAATGGGAGGTGTTTGGGTTGATTATAATTTAATGACCACTGTTGATGGTTTATATTGTATTGGTGAAGCTAATTTCTCAGAGCATGGCGCAAATAGACTTGGAGCTTCTGCCTTAATGCAGGGTTTGGCTGATGGTTATTTTGTATTGCCTTATACTATTGGTGATTATTTATCCCATGATATTCGTACCGGGAAAATTTCAACAGACACGAAAGAGTTTGAAGAAGCAGAAAAAGAAGTAACAGATAGAATTAATTTCTTCATTGATAATAAAGGAACCAAATCTGTTGACCATTTTCATAAGAAATTAGGTGATATCATGTGGAATAAGGTTGGAATGTCACGTAATGAAAAAGGTCTTAAAGAGGCTATATCTGAAATTAAAGCCTTAAGAGAAGAATTCTGGAAAGAAGTTTCTGTTCCAGGTACTGCAAATGAAATGAATCCTGAATTGGAAAAAGCTGGTCGTGTTTCGGATTTCTTGGAGTTAGGAGAGTTGTTTGCTAAAGATGCTCTTGAACGTAACGAATCTTGTGGTGGCCATTTTCGTGAAGAATCTGTTGAACTAGACGGTGAACAAAAAGGAGAAGCCAAACGTAAAGATAAAGAGTACGCTTATGTATCTGCTTGGGAATATAAAGGAGAACCAAGTGACGCTATTTTACATAAAGAACAATTAGAATTTAAGGATATCGAACTGAAACAACGTTCATATAAATAATTAAGACGATATGGATCTTACATTAAAAATTTGGCGTCAAAAGAACGCTAGCGATAAAGGAAAAATGGTCGATTATAAAGTGACTAATATTTCAGAACACATGTCTTTTTTAGAAATGATGGACGTGTTAAACGAACAATTAGTTAACTCAGGTGACGAACCTGTAGCTTTTGATCATGACTGTCGTGAAGGTATTTGTGGTATGTGCTCAATGTATATTAATGGAGAAGCACATGGCCCTGATAGAGGCGTTACTACCTGTCAATTGCACATGAGAATGTTTAAGGATGGTGATACAATCACCATTGAACCATTTAGAGCAGCTGCCTTTCCAGTCATTAAAGATTTAGTTGTTGATAGATCAGCTTTTGATCGTATTCAACAAGCTGGAGGTTATATTTCTGTAAACACTTCTGGTAATACTCAAGATGCTAATTCTATTCCTATCTCAAAGCATGCTGCTGATGAAGCCATGGACGCTGCAACATGTATTGGTTGTGGAGCTTGTGTTGCTTCTTGCAAAAATTCATCTGCAATGTTATTTGTTGGAGCTAAAGTATCACAATATGCACTATTGCCTCAAGGTCAAGTTGAAGCTACAGATCGTGTACAGAACATGGTAGCTCAAATGGATTTGGAAGGATTTGGAAACTGTACAAATACTGGAGCTTGTGAGATTGAATGTCCTAAAGGAATTTCATTAGAGAACATTGCTCGTATGAACAGAGAGCTTATGAAAGCGAGTTTTTAATCGTTAAATAAACCATATAATTACAAAAACCTAAGCTCGCGCTTAGGTTTTTTTATTAGCTTTGAGTTTCTAATAATAGCAAATGAACATAAAATATCTATCCCTCTATTTTTTGCTTGCATTGACATTATCATGCCAAGGACAAACTAAAAAAACCATAGCACAACCTGTAGAGAAATCCGAAGGTAAAGTACCATTATTTGATTCCGACGCACTTTTAGAGCGCGTTAAGTTTTTGTCTTTAGATTCTTTGGAAGGAAGAAGAACAGGCGAAAAAGGTGGCCTTATTGCAAGAGATTACGTTGTTAGTCAATTCAAAAAATATGGCATTGCACCTTTACTTGACGAGTACACACAACCTTTCAGTTTTGAAGGTCGTCGAGATAAAAAAACGTATGAAGGCGCAAACATTCTAGGTCTTATTAAAGGCACTGAGCATCCAGAAAAGTATATTATAATATCTGCACATTATGACCACGTTGGTGTTAATAAAGGGGAGGTTTTTAATGGAGCTGATGATGATGCCTCAGGTACAAGCGCTTTATTTGCTTTTGCTGAATACTTCAAAAACAATCCTCCAAAACATTCTGTAGTTATTGCTGCATTTGATGCTGAAGAATTAGGCTTACGTGGCGCAGTACATTTTTTGGAAGCCAACACACTTCCAAAAGAGCAAATAGCAATTGATATTAATTTAGATATGGTTGGCAGAAATGACAACAACGAATTGTATGTTGTTGGCTCTAACTTGTACAAACAATTACAACCTGCAATTACAGATTTGGAATTGCCTAAAGATTTTAAATTATCTTTTGGACATGATGGATTGGATAATAAACAAAATTGGGTGTCTTCTTCAGATCATGGCCCTTTTCATAAACAAAAAATTCCGTTTTTGTACTTTGGTGTTGAAGACCATAAAGATTATCACCAACCAACAGATGACTTTGAAAGCATTCAGCCAGAATTTTATGCAAAAGCAGTCACTGTTATTATTTCTGTATTTAAGAGAATTGATGCTATGATGTTTTAGTTTTAATAGGTTGTTCTATTAGGAGTTGTAATGCATTTGAACCAGCTGTTAAAAAAAAATGAAAGACTTAATCAATAAATCACAACTAAAAGAATCAATAGCATTTAATGGTTCAATATCAGAACTAAAAGAACAAATTCGATTCAAAAGAGAGCGTAAATTTAAGCTTGAATGGATTGCTGATAAGGAATTTAAAGTTCTCTCGAAAATTTCTTTCGGTACAATAATTATTGATTCGAGTCCTGAATATTTTGACGCAATAAAAGGGTACGGAAAATTAACTGAACTAAACAACGGGAAAACCATAATAGACTTAAATACAAAATTAAGAATAGAAATTTATTTTGTTATAATTATATTTGTCCTTGCTATAATAGCATCTTTATTTAGTAGTAAAGAAATACCTATTTGGAGTGTATTATTATTTCCAATAATAGTTTTATGTTTTTCGTTTATTTATAGATTTCAAGAGAAACTACTATTTGAAAAAGTGCGAAATTACATAAAAACGGAATTAAAAAGTGTTTTGCAACAACGTGTATAAATCATTGTATAATCAAAAAATTAACATGGCAAAATGTATTATTTTTTGGTTTCTTTAATTAAGCGCCACAGGAATAATCCCATTCAGTTTTATAAATCTTAATAGAAATATAACAGAAAATAAAGATTTGTAAAGATTTTATTTAAACCCAACACTCTTTCTTAAGTCGCTCTTCCTCTTGAAAACAAATTCACTATTCCAAAAGTAACTAAAGCTGGTAATGCCCAACCCGAATTTTGAGTTGCTAAAGGAATAAATTCTTTGATGCTCGTAAGCCATTCTGCTTCCATTAAAAATCCTAAAAAATCAGGAATACTAAAAATAAAGGTTACTAACACAACGGCTCTAAATACTAACCTAGTACTGTACTTTTCAGGAATAACATTTAATAAAATGAGAACGATTGTTAAAGGATAAATAAACATTAATGCAGGTACAGCGACAAGAATAATATAATGAACATCAAACTGCCCAACTAAAACACCTATTAAACAAGCCACTATAGCAGTAATGATATAAGCTAATTGTGATTCTTTAAATAAACCTTTAAAAAAATCGGCAGTACCAACAATAACACTTACAGCTGTAGTAAAACATGCTAAAGAAATAAGCACACTCAAAAATAAATTACCAATATTCCCTAGTGTTTTTATACTCAAGCCAGCAAGTAATTCTGGTCTAGAAATGCTTGCTTCAAATTCAGTATTATGCAATGCTCCTAAAGCAATCATTCCTGCATAGATAATAAATAATCCAGATGCCGCAACTAGGCCAGATTTGGCAATAATGGCTTTTTTGTCTTTAAATGAAACGCCTCCTTCTAGATTAAGTGAAATTATTACAACACCCCCTATTAATATGCCTCCAAGAGCATCATAGGTTTGATAACCTTCTAATAATCCTGCTATTAATGCTGGCGATTCTAAAACTGAAGGATTCATGTTTTCTGGAGCTGTGAAAAGTCCGATAATTATAATTGCTAAAAGAATCAGCACAATTAATGGCGTCAAAAATTTGCCAAGGATACTTAATATGCTATCTCTTTTCATTATAAAAATAAAAGCAATGCCAAAGTATAAGCTACTGGTTAATAGAGATGATGTATCTAAAAAAGGCGCAATAGCCATTTCATGAGTGACTGCTGCAGTACGCGGAATTGGTAATGCTATGGCAATAATATAAACGCATAAACAATATATTAAACTAAATAATGGTGATACTTTGTTTCCAAAATCTAACATCGTTCCTTGCAATTTTGCATGACCAAATAATGCTAATAGTGGAATCACTGCAGCAGATGTAATAAACCCAAGTGCAACCAACCACCACTCAGGACCAGAATTAAAACCTAATTGTGGAGGTAAAATTAAGTTTCCGGCTCCAAAAAAACTTGCAAATATTGCAAACCCAATTATTAATATAGTTTTCTTGTTATTCATATTTATTTTCCGTGAAAACGGAAATCTTTTAATTACAATGCTATATACCCTTTTATCTTTGCCTAATATAATCATTTCTTTAAATGTCCTATTTTATTACTTATAAAAATGCAAAGATTCATTTTACTGATGAAGGAACTGGTGAGGTAATATTACTACTACATGGCTTTTTAGAGAATGCAACTATGTGGAATGATTTAGCTTATCAATTAATTAAAACGCATAGAGTTGTTTGTGTTGATTTACTAGGTCATGGAAAATCTGAGAGTTTAGGTTATATCCATACTATGGAAACTATGGCTGATGCTTTATTTTCTGTTCTGCAACATTTAAAAATTGAACGTGTTACAATAATTGGTCATTCCATGGGTGGCTATGTAAGTTTGGCACTTTTGGAAGCACATCCAAATCTTATAAATGCACTTTGCTCAATGAACTCTACAGCTGCTGCAGATTCTAGGGAGAAAAAAAGAAATAGAGATAGAGCCATATTAGCTGTTAAGAATAATTATGAAACTTTTGTTAGTCTTTCTATTGCCAATTTATTTAGACCTAAAAGTAAAACCCTTTACAAAGAAGCTTATAAAAATGTGAAATTGGAGGCTTTAAAAACACCTGTTCAAAGTATTATTGCTTCGCTTGAAGGCATGAAAATAAGAAAAGACAGATTGGAATTATTTAAAAAAAGCAGCCTCCGAAAATTAGTAATCCTTGGAAAAAAAGATGCCATTCTTGATTGTAAATTACAACGAAGCTACTATGAGAATTCGGATGTGAAAATAGTAGAATTACCTGATGGACACATGAATCATATAGAAAATAATAAAGAATTTACTTACATTGCTATTCATTTCATCGAAACATAAAGGCTTTTTGTCGTGTTTATGATATTTCTACTTAAATTTATGATCCCAAAATATCCTAATAAATGAAAACAACTACTTCAAACCCGAATTCAGTATTAAAATTATACTGTAATGTATTTGGACATCAATACGATGTTTCAAAGAAAGTGACCAAGCACGTTAAGGAATACACATGCAAGTGTTGTAAAAAGCAACTCACTACAAATGGTAACGGAAAGCTTACTGAGCTTACTCCAAAATTTCAAGAAATCAATTCGATTTTAGAGCATATTTATACTAGACGGTCTATGCGTTTAAACCAAAAATTAGCCTCTTAGGTCATTTTATTAGATTGAACATCAAGTGTTTCAAAAATAATTATTATTTTAGTAGTTATCCTTCTAAAAAACTAACTAAAATTAATTAATTGTGAAACAACTATACTGTTCTATTTTCGGACATGATTATCACATCTCAAAAGAGGTTACCTATCATCTTAAAGAGTATGCTTGCAAACACTGCAAAGAGCAAGTAACCACCAACGGTAGTGGCAAACTAACACTACTAACTCCAAAGCATAAAGAAATAAACGCTGTTCTTGAACGTATACATAGTAACCGTTTAAAAAGAAAAGCTCTTATTCTTGATCGTTAAGAGAGTTCCAACCCTGTGCTTTTATCGGAATTTTTGTATCTGCTCTTGTTACAAGATGCATTCCAGCAGAATGTTCTGTGATATAACCAATCACTGTTAAATTTGGATTTGCTTTTATTTTTGGAAAATCTTCCTGTGAAATGGTCATTAATAACTCATAATCTTCACCTCCATTTAAAGCAATTGTAGTGCTTTCCATTTTAAATTCCTCGCATGTAGAAATAACCTGTGGATCTAATGGTAATTTGTTTTCATACAAATCACAACCAACTTCACTTTGTTTACATAAATGAATAACTTCAGAAGACAGTCCATCACTAATATCAATCATCGATGTTGGTTTAACCTCTAAATCTTTCAATAACTTAATAATGTCTCTTCGAGCTTCCGGCCTTAATTGTCGCTCAATGATATAAGAATACATTTCTAAATCAGGTTGACTATTAGGGTTTACTTTGAACACTTCTTTTTCACGTTCTAAAACCTGAAGTCCTAAATATGCACCTCCTAAATCTCCTGTCACAACTAATAAATCATTTGGCTTTGCTCCATTTCTATAAACAACATCTTCTTTATTAACTTCTCCTAAAGCAGTTATAGAAATCAATAATCCAGACGTTGACGAAGTGGTATCTCCTCCAATAACATCAACATCATAAACACTTGCAGCAGTTTCAATACCTGCGTATAATTCTTCAAGAGCTTCCAAAGGAAATCTGTTAGAAACTGCAATTGAAACCGTAATTTGAGTCGCGTTGGCATTCATGGCATACACATCAGATAAGTTTACCACAACTGCTTTATAGCCTAAATGTTTTAAAGGCATGTAGCTTAAATCAAAATGCACTCCTTCAACTAATAAATCTGTTGTGACAACAATCGTTTTGCCTTCGTGGTTTAAAACAGCTGCATCATCACCAATTCCTTTTATGGTTGACTTTTGCTTAATTTTAAAATTTGCAGTCAAATGGTCAATTAACCCAAATTCGCCTAAAGCAGTTAATGGTGTTCGTTGTTGATTTTTATCTTCTATCATTTGGCAAAAATAACAACTTTTTTAGTTACACAATTCTAATAAAGAGATAATAAATTTTTAAATAACACTGCATATGTTAAATATAATTATATTTCGTCGATTATTTAATACATTTTATCTATTATTTAAATTAATTAAGTACTATTATATCGCCCCAAATCGCATTAACTATGCAAACCAATCGTACAAACGACCTAAATTGTTTTGTTTTTGGCCATAATTTTTACCTTTCTAAAAACATTAATGACTCTAATGATCAATTTACTTGTAAATGTTGTCATTCAAAAATTCTAGTAAATACCGATGATGATATTAATAGATTTGTAAACACAAATATGAAATTACAATCTCTATTAGTACACCTCCAATTTTTAAGAAATTCTTGTACAAAAAAGAAATTAGCTGTTTAGCATAAAGTTTTATTGGTTTTAAGTTTGTCCAATAAATATTAAATTGCAATAAATAAATATTAAATTGCAATAAAAAGAAGCTATGTCTTATTTTAAACCTTTTTTAAAACTAGGTTCAATCTGTATTATGTTAGTCTTTCTAACACAATGTAGCAACGAATCTATTGAGCTAAGTACGTTTCAACAAGATATGGATGGTGATAATATTGTTGATGAAAACGATAATTGTCTAGATATTTCAAATCCGCAACAAGAGGATAATGATAATGATGGACTTGGAGATGTCTGTGATGATGATGATGACAACGATGGTGTTAATGATGCTATAGATAATTGCCCTTTAGTTGCAAATACAGACCAGGCTGATGCTGATGCTGATGGTATTGGTGATGTTTGCGATGACAATAATGGTTTAGAGCCTTTAGCCATTTGCGAAAATGGTTTTGCAAGTGTTTATCCATGTGATGGTTATGACTTGATGAGCCATATTTCAATTTCTGAACTCGGTGGTGCAGGAGCCGAAGGCAACGATTCTTGGGGTTGGACAGACCCAACAACTGGAAAAGAATATGCACTTATTGGAACTACTACAGGATCTGCATTTGTGGATATTTCAACTCCAACTCAACCAATTTTACTAGGCACATTACCAACTGCAACAGGAAACAGCCTTTGGAGAGATATAAAAGTTTATAACGATCATGCATTTATTGTTAGCGAAGCATCAAATCATGGCATGCAAGTGTTTGACTTAACACGTTTGCGAAATGTAATAAATCCTCCTGAAACTTTTACTTCTGACGCACATTATACAGAATTTGGTTCTGCACACAATATTGTTATTAATGAAGATTCCGGTTTTGCTTATGCAGTTGGAACTACTACTTTTAATGGAGGCCCACATTTTATAAATATTCAAAACCCTACAAGTCCTCAAGCGGCTGGTGGTTTTGAAAATGAATCCTATTCACACGACTCTCAAGTTGTCAACTATAATGGTCCAGATACAGATTATACTGGAAGTGAAATTCTTATTTCAAGTAATGCATATAAAGTCGTTATTGTTGATGTTACAGACAAGGAAAACCCAGCAACCATATCAACCATCAGTTATAGCAATATTGGTTATACACATCAAGGTTGGTTCACAGAGAATATGAAGTACTTTCTACTAGGCGATGAAATTGATGAAATTAATTTTGGTGGTAATACACGAACCATTGTGTTTGACTTAACCGATTTAGATAATCCCATATTTCACATGACATATACTGGACCAACTGCAGCCATTGACCATAATGGATATGTTGTTGATGATTTGTTCTATCAGTCCAATTATACTGCTGGAGTAAGAATAATTGACATCACGAATATTGAAACAAACTCAATTTCTGAAGTTGGTTTCTTTGATTCCTATCCTCCAGATAACAGTACCAGTTTTCATGGTGCTTGGAACGTATATCCGTTTTTTGCAAGCGGAAATATTATAATTAGCGATATTGAAGGAGGTCTATTTATTATTCATAAAAGTGAATTTTAATGTTATGAGATTTAAATCATTTTATTGGTTTTTATTATTGGCTATCATTTGTTCATCCTGTAAAAATGATGATGACAATCAAACTTCAGGTTTTCAAGGAACTATTGATTGGGCTAAAACATTTGGAGGTTCTCAGGAAGATTTTGCACGCTCAGTTATTCAAACACTAGATGGAAACATTCTTGTTTTCGGGAATTCTACAAGTACAGATGGAGACATTACTGATAAACTTATTGAAGTTAGTGATTATTGGTTGCTAAAATTAGACATGGAAGGCAATGTAATTTGGAGCAAAACCTATGGAGGTTCTGACGAAGATGTTGGCCAAAGAGTGATTCAAACTTCAGATGGAGGATACGTTATTGTAGGCTATAGCAAGAGTAATGATATTGATGCAAGTAATAATGAAGGACAGCATGACAACTGGATTTTAAAGTTAGATAGTAATGGAACTATTTTATGGGAAAAAAGCTTTGGATATGCAGGTCATGATCATGCGTATTCAGTAATTGAAACAAGCGATGGTGGTTTCTTCATGACAGGTTTTCTAGACATTACTGCTTCGGAAGGCGAAGGAAGTTCAGTTAGAAATAATAGACATGGTATTGGTGAATTTTGGTGTCATAAACTCGATGCAAATGGCAATTTAGAATGGCGAAATTATTTTGGAGGCACAAACAATGATCGTGCATATGATGCTGTACAAGCCATTGATGGTGGTTATGTTGTAATTGGTTTTTCAGAAAGTAATGATTTTGACATATCAGACAGCAAAGGATCTTATGATTATTGGGTTGTTAAATTAAATACTATTGGTGAATTAGTTTGGGATAAATCACTTGGTGGTTCAGAAATTGACCAAGCACGTTCCATTATTAAAACAGATGATAATGCTTACATTATAGCTGGAAACTCCTTTAGTAATGATGGTGATATTACTTCCAATTATGGGAGTTCAGATTTTTTATTAATAAAGCTATCAGATGATGGCAAAGTGCTTTGGAACAAAAATTACGGTGGTTCTCAGTTTGACTTTGCAACTTCAATTAACAAATCTTCAGAAGGATATATAGTAACAGGGTATTCCCAAAGTATTGACAATGATGTAAATGGAAATTTTGGAGACAATGATTTTTGGGTTTTAAAAATCTCAGATCAAGGTGATTTAAATTGGCAACGAAATTTTGGTGGCTCAAAACTAGATTTAGCCTATGATGCTTTTGAAACAATAGATGGAAACATTATTGTAGTAGGCGAAACTGAAAGCGATGATGTTGATATTGATTTAAACAAAGGCCTTAAAGATATTTTAGCTATAAAAATTAAATAAGTATCTGCCTCATAAACATTGCCTTATTTTAGGAACAATCCCATCTTATTATACCACAATAAAAACCTATCAAACCATATGCTAATATAATGTTATGTTCTATGGTTAAACTCTACTTATATTGTATATTTGCTCACTATTTAGAACTAATCTATTTAAACTATGA
>CALGIH010000072.1 GCA_937916035.1 uncultured Lacinutrix sp. | reverse complement strand
ACCATTACTTACAAGCGTTATTTCAGGGCATTTAAAGGTGAGGTTATTATTACTTTAAATAATGAGGAAATTATTAATAAAACTTTAGAGAAGATTCAATTTTCAAATAACACTGATGCTGATTTTTGGAAGGATGCTGTACTTGGCAACGTTTCTTTAAATTATGAACGTTCCAATGATGATGAGGTTTTTTTAAATGCGTTTTACCGTATTCCAGAAACGAATCACTATAAAGATTTCAATATTGTTATTGCTTCCAATGGTAAAATACGCATTGAAGAATTATCAGCACATGTGCTTTAAAAACAATTAATTATGCTTGGTTTAAAACTTCCTACAGATCCTCGTTGGGTTAATATAGTAGAAAAAAATATTGAAGAAATTTTAACAGACCATGCGTTTTGCGAGCAAAAAGCAACAAGTACTGCTATTTCTTTAATTGTGAGTTTTCCTGAATATACAGATTTTGTACAAGAAATGGTTGCCTTGGTTAAAGAAGAAATAAGCCATTTTAAAATGGTACATGATATTATTATTGAGAGAGGTTGGACACTTGGTCGTGATAGAAAGGATGCTTATGTACAAAAACTCATTACATTTTTTCCAAAAGGAGGTAGTAGGACTACACAACTAGTTCACAGATTATTATATGCCGCACTTATTGAAGCAAGAAGTTGCGAACGCTTTAGGTTGCTGTCAGAAGAACTTAAAGACAAAGAACTTTCAGAGTTTTACAGAAAACTTATGGTTAGTGAAGCCAATCACTACAGCATGTTTTTAGGGTTTGCAAGACAATATGGAGAAAGAAAAGACGTCGATGAAAAATGGCAAGCCTTATTAGATTTTGAAGCTCAAATTATGAAAAATTTAGGCACACATGAGACAATTCATGGCTAATTATAATGCTTTACTAGAAACCGTTTCAAAATACAAACTCTTAACAATACCATCCGAAAGTCCTATTTTTGGGACGTAAATATGCTTAGCTCTACTCCATTTCATAGCAGATAAATAAATTTGCATAGCTGGAATAATAACATCTGCTCTATCTTGGTTTAAATCGAGTTCTGTAATACGTTCTTCGTATGAATATGATTTTAATATGTTGTAATAGCTTGTTAAATAAAAATAGGTTAGAGGTTTACCCATTGCTTTTCCTGATATTTTGAATATTTTATTTATATTGCCTCCAGAGCCAATAACTTCAACTTTGTCAAATTTAGAAGTTTCAGATTTTATCCAACTTTCTAATTCAAGCCACTTTTCATGATTTACTATATCTTTTAATATCCTAATGGTTCCAATTCTAAAAGATTTAGAAGCAATAGTTTGAGCATTACTAATAATTGAAAACTCCGTACTTCCTCCACCAACATCAACATACAAATATGTCTTGTCTAACTGAATATACTCTTGCAAATCTGTAGCAGCTATTATTGCAGCTTCTTCTTCCCCTTCAATAATATCAATATCTATATCAGAGGTTTCCCTTATAAGGTCAGCAATTTCTTGACCATTTTTGGCTTCACGCATTGCAGATGTAGCACAAGCTTTATAACGTTCAACACGATGTGATTTCATTAACAACTTAAAAGCGCGCATGGTATCTTGCATGCGAATAATGTTTTCGGGAGAAATTTCATTGTTAATAAACACATCTTCTCCCAAACGTATTGGTACGCGAACAAGTGAGCTTTTTTTAAAACGAGTTGGTTGCCCAGGTACTTCAATTATATTTGAAATTAATAGTCGAATAGCATTAGATCCAATATCTATAGCTGCATATTTTTTAATGATCAACATTAATTATTGAAGATTTTATAAGTTAATCCTACATAAAGAAAAGCC
>CALGIH010000071.1 GCA_937916035.1 uncultured Lacinutrix sp. | reverse complement strand
GAGGTCATTAGAAAATGAAAAAGGTCAAGGCTATGAATATAATCTTGATATGTCTAATGCTTCTTCAGGGGTTTATTTTGTGAGAATTGGAAACAATCGTGCCTGAAATATGAAACGAATAATCGTGGATTAATTTGCAGTTTAAGGCATTAAAAAAGGCGCAACTTATGTTGCGCCTTTTTTATTTGACAAAAATCATCCTTTTAAACTTATATAAGATCAGAGTTTCGTAAAATTAAATAGCTGAAATAAACTAGAATTGATATTAATATTCCTAAGGTTATTTTATTGTTTTGAGTGATTTTTTTAAAGTCTAATAGTAAAGCAATAATTATTGCTAAAAAACAACCCACAAAATTCAACCATAGGAAGGGTAAATTAATTATTTCGTATTCATTTAGAAAGAACAATCCTAAGATTAAAACTTGAGTTATTAATGCCGCAATAAAAACAGCATTTCCTTTTACTGCCCTAAAAAAGAAAGCTAATAAAAAGATACCTAAAACATTTCCGTAGAAAATGGAGCCAATGATATTTACTAGCTGAATTAAGTTCTCAGCAAGATTAGCAACACATGCAATACTAATTGCTAAAAGTCCCCAACCAAGTGTAAACCATTTGGATGCTTTTACCATTTCAGTTTCCGACTTTTCAGACGTATTTCGTTTATATAAATCAATGGTTGTAGTTGAAGCTAAGGCATTCAACTCACTAGATGTGCTAGACATAGCAGCACTTAAAATAACAGCCAATAATAAGCCAATCAAACCTCTTGGTAAATTATTAAGAATAAAAGTGATGAACATATAATCTTTGTCATTACTCTCAACTTTGATTTGCTGAGCTTCAGCAGCCTTATCAATCAATAGTTTTGCTTCGTTTCTTAAGTCATCGTGGGCTTCGTTAGCCATTGCAATATAATTTGCTGTATTCTCATTTTCAGAATTAATAAAATTTGAGATGATTGCTTGCTTGTCATTGAATATTTTGGTTTGTTCCCGTTCAAGAGCTCTGTATTCATCTGCATATTCTGAATTCAAAACAACTTCAGTAGCCAAAGGATTAAAGTTAACTGGAGCTTGGTTAAACTGATAAAACACAAATACCATAACACCAACTAGCAGAATAAAAAACTGCATTGGCACTTTTAATAGTCCGTTAAACATCAAGCCAAGTTGCATTTCTTTTACAGATTTCCCAGAAAGGTAACGCTGTACCTGACTTTGGTCTGTTCCAAAATAAGATAGCATTAAAAATGTACCTCCAATAATACCACTCCAAAAGGTGTAACGATTATTCAAATCGAACGAGAAATCAAGAATTTGCATTTTTCCACTAGCTCCAGCAATTTGAAGCGCTTTAGTGAAAGTTATGTTCTCAGGAAGTTTGTTTACAATTAAGATGAAGGCTATGACCATTCCTGTAAAAATAACAACCATTTGGTGTTTTTGTGTTACGTTAACAGCTTTGGTTCCACCAGAAACGGTATAGATTATAACTAAGAACCCGATGATGATATTCAACAATAATAAATTCCAACCAAGTACAACAGATAAAATAATAGCAGGAGCAAAGATGGTAATTCCAGCTGCCAAGCCACGTTGAATTAAAAATAGGATTGCTGTTAATGTTCTTGTTTTTAGATCGAATCTATTTTCTAAAAATTCATATGCTGTATAAACTTTGAGTCGATGATAGAGAGGAATAAACACCATACAGATTACTACCATAGCAATGGGAAGTCCAAAATAGAACTGAACAAAACCCATTCCGTCGTTATAGGCTTGTCCAGGTGTAGATAGGAAAGTAATTGCACTTGCCTGTGTTGCCATAACTGACAAACCAATAGTCCACCATTTTGACGTATTACCTCCTTTTAAATAATCTTCAACATTTCTGTTTTTTCTGGTTTTATACGTGCCATAAAGAACAATAGTAAGAAGCGTCACTATTAGAATCGTCCAATCTATCCAAGCTAGTTTATCAAAATGATTCATATTAAGATAATGTAGCTGTTAAAAAATAGAAGATAATGATATAGATTGCGTTGGCTATTAAAACTAAAGTATACCAGTTTTGCCATTTTGCTTTTTGGTAATTATGTTCTTCCATATTAATCGTTTAGTTTTTTGTCTTTATTAATGTTCTCCTTTCCAATAGAAAGCATATTAGCAAATAATCTATATGCTCCTGAAACACCAGCTGGAAACTCTCTAAAGAAGCTTAAGCCTGTATATATGTAATACCCTTTACCATGCTTTGCAACTAAGATACTTCCTGTTTTAGGAGTTTCGCCTTTATCATTAATAGAAATTAAAGGTTTGAATTTATCACTCCATTCATTTGGAAAATATAAACCGCGTTCTTGTGTCCAGCCTTTAAAGTCTTCTTGAGTAATTTTGTTAGGAGAATTTAATAACTCATGATCTGGATTTATAATACGTACTTCTGCATTTTCATCTGTAACTCGATCACTTGATAGTTTTAAATCATAAGGCGCTAATTGATCTACTTTAATACCACGACTTGTATTGTATTGCACAATCATGTTGCCTCCTTGTTCAACAAAATCGAAGAGTAGTTGTTGTTTGAATTTTAATTCTTCTACAATATTATAAGCTCTAATACCAACGACAACGGCATCAAACCTAGAAAGCGATTCAGAAGTTATATCTTCTGGTTTTATTTTCACAACATTATATCCAATTTGTTGTAAACTCTCTGGAACTACATCGCCAGCACCTTCAATGTACGCAATGTTTTCACCACGCTTTTGAATATCTAAACGCACAATTTTGCTTTCACTTGGCAGTAAAACGGTTTGAAAAGGAATGTGACTGTAATCTATCTCAATCAGCTCTTTTGTGTAAACGTTGTCTCCAATATGAACCATTGGAGTTAAATAGCCTTCACTTTGATTTTTAGGCGGAATTACTGTAAAAGTGAGTAATTGTTCTTCATCCTTATTGGTAAGCGTAATTTTTTGTTTTTCCGGATA
>CALGIH010000070.1 GCA_937916035.1 uncultured Lacinutrix sp. | reverse complement strand
TTCCGATGGCATAGTTGTGATTGCACTCTAAGGGTTCAGCTTGATAAACTTTTATATTTAATTCTTCATCACCATTTTGCAATAAGCACCAAGCAGCTGGATAAGGGTTTAATCCTCTAACTTGATTATAGATGTCTTGTACTGTATTGTTCCAATTGATATAACAATTGTCTTTATCGAGTTTGTAGGCGGTTTTAACATCAGAACTATCATCTTGAGGTGTGGTAGATGCTTTATCATCTTTAATGAGATTTAGAGAGCTTACAACTAAGTGGCTTCCGGTAATCATTAATATGTCATGAAGTTCTCCAGCCGTTTCTGTTTTTGAAATTTCAACTTCCTGCTGAAGAATCATTTCACCAGTATCAATTTTTTCATCAATAAAGAAGGTAGAAACACCTGTTTTGGTTTCTCCATTAATGATCGCCCAATTTACAGGCGCTGCACCTCTGTAATTTGGTAGGAGTGAAGCGTGCAAATTAAAAGTTCCATATTCTGGCATTTGCCACACTACTTTAGGCAACATTCTAAAAGCTACAACAACTTGTAGATTTGCTTTAAGCGCATTTAGTTGCGCAATAAAATTTTCATTTTTAAGATTTGTTGGTTGTAAAATGGTGAGTCCTTTTGATAATGCATATGTTTTTACGGCAGATTCACTCAATTTTCTACCACGACCAGCTGGTTTGTCTGGAGCCGTAATGACGCCAACTACATTAAATCCGTTTGATATGATAGCGTCTAAGGTCCTTACGGCAAATTCTGGTGTTCCCATAAATACAATTCGTAAATCTCTCATTAGTATGCTAATTTATAGGTGTTGTGGTTGGTTAAGGTAATTGCGTTTATTTCAAGTAACAACTGTATGGTTTTAGTCAATTCTGTTTCGGTTAATGTTGATTGTTCCAAGAGTTCTCTTGATGATAATGCTTCTTTTTGTAGCAGCGAAATTACAACTTCAATTCCATTTGTTTGTGTGTCAGTAAGAGCCTTTTTGGTTTTAGTAATACAAACAGAACAAATAAGACATGGTGACGTATCAGTTTCGCCAAAATATTTTAATAATTGCTGACTCTTGCAAATGGAATCATCAGAAATGTAACCAATGATATCTTTTACATGAGCTACTTTTTGCTTGTTTTGAGTTTCAATAGTTTTTGCAATTCTGTTGATGGTTTTATCATCTTCTCTAGGTTCAATAAAAGTAATTTCGGCATCTGTCTTTTTAAGGTCCAGTGCAATTATTTTATCTTTTTCAAGCTTTATTAAAGTATTGATAACTAATTCTTCGGAAGTATTTGCTTTGTCTGCAATAAGTAGCGTGTTAATTTTTACTTCCTGGTCAAAAATGCCACCATAAGTACGAAGTATAGACTTTATGATGGTGCTAATTTCTTGAGTTTTTTCAATGTAGTGAAACAATTCTGTATTTGAAATCAAAACTTGTACAGTTGAGCGTCGTTTGAACTGTTGAGTCAAAACTAACACGCTACTTCTGTCTAACGCTAAAATAGCATTGTAGGCTAAGATTGAGTTAAACTCATAAGTCTTGCAAAATATGTTAAAATTAAAATTATTAGTAATGTAAGCGCCTTCACCATAAGGGATTTGGAAGTAATTGCAGAGTTTTCTGTAAACCAGTTTTATAAAATCCACATCAGGCAACACACTTAAAAACTGATTCTTTACTTTTTCTTGGTCATTTTTATTTTTAAGAATAACAGCAAAAGCCTTATCTCCATTTCGTCCAGCTCGTCCAGCTTCTTGAAAATAGCTTTCTAGGCTTTCAGGTAAGTCTATATGAATAACCGTTTTAACATCTGGTTTGTCAATTCCCATTCCAAAAGCATTGGTAGCAACCATAACTTGAACACGATTGTTAAGCCAATTTGAGAAGTGCTTGTCTTTTTCTTTTGTTGTTAAACCTCCATGATAATAGGTGCTGGCAAAACCAAGGTTGCTCAATGCTTTACTAAGTTCTAATGTGCTTTTTCTGTTTCTTACATATATAATAGAACTCGATTTGTTTTTCTTTAGTATTTGTTGAATTTTATAAAATTTATCTTCGGTTTCAAAAACCATGTATGCTAAATTTTTTCTGTAAAAGGATTTCTTAAAAATTTTGGCATCAATAAAATCCAATTCTTTTACAATATCTACAACAACTTCTGGTTTGGCAGATGCAGTTAAGGCGATGCAATTTACACTAGGCTGTAATTCGCGTAACAAGGTAATATTCTTGTAAGCAGGACGAAAATCATTTCCCCATTGTGAGATACAATGTGCTTCATCAACAGCAATTAGGCTCACATTCATTTGCCTAATTCTTTCTTGTACTATATCTTGTTGTAAACGTTCTGGAGATAAATACAAAAACTTGTAATCCCCATAAATACAATTGTCTAAGAGTGTGCTTAATTCGTCATATTTATACGAGCTTGTTAAGGCAATAGCTTTTATGTTTCGTTCTTTAAGCGCTGTAACTTGATCATTCATCAATGCAATGAGTGGAGAAATAACTATGCAAATACCATCTTTTACCAAAGCTGGGATTTGAAAACATAATGATTTCCCTCCTCCAGTTGGTAAAAGTGCAAAAGTGTCATTGCCTTCAATAACACTATTTATAATATCTTCTTGTAAAGGTTTGAAGTTAGTGAAATCCCAGTACTGTTCAAGTATTTGTAGTGGATGTTTCATCAATGAGGCTTAATGCTGTTCAGGATAAAATCAGTTCGTTTTGTTACAGATTCAAAAGGCACATCAATTAAATCATAGCCAAATTTAGAATAGGTGTTTATAAGATGTTCATGAATTTCTATGGTTTGATCAAAACTCTCATAGCGTTCACTGTCGCTAATATAAATATCTTGCCAAGGTGCTAAAATAAAAACCTCATTATATCTATGTTCTTCACAAGCATTTACAAAGGTTTCAGGATAAATGTCACCAATAAAATCCATATATGCCAATACATCTGGAATACCTCTATCTAAAAACACAATATTTTCAATTAAGGTTTGTGCTTCATCAAATTGTGTTTTTCTTCCATTAAGTAGCAATTCGCTAAACAATAATGGTTCTTTTAAAAATAATTGTTCAACACCATCTTTGCGAGCTTGCAAGGTTATTTGCCTTGAAACTTCCTCCAAACATTTGTGGTTTCTCCTGGTGAGTTCATTAATAATAGATGTTTTTCCAGTTCCAGGACCTCCAGTTATGACAATTCGCTGTGTATTCAAGTTTGGCTAGGTTTTAGCTGTAAAAATCGTAATTAAAATGGGAAATAAAAAATATACAAAATGTATATTTGCAAATCTTAAAAACAAATGATTATGAGTGACTCTAACAATGAAGAAGAATTTTACAGGAAATTAAAGGTACAATTAGAAGAAACCAGTGAGTGGCCTTCAGAATATTTATATAAATTTATTGTTAAATCTGATCTTACAAAAATAGCCAAGATTGAAGCTCTTTTTGATAATACGGGAGCTGTTATAAATACCATAGAATCTAAAAATGTTAAGTATACAAGTGTGTCCATAAATGTGATAATGAAAAATCCGGATGCTGTTATTGAGAAGTATCTAGAAGTAGCCACCAATATTGAAGGTGTTATTTCGTTATAAACATTATAAATAAAAGCGTTTTTAAAATTTAACAAAATTCGAAGCCATTGTTATTTTTTTTGTATTTTGCGAACCTATAGAAAGCTTCATTAAAATATTAATTCTACACATATTCATAAATTTTGATAGACGAATTAGAGTACAATACAGAGCGTGAGCATTTAATTATTCCTGAATATGGAAGACATCTTCAAAAAATGATTAACTACGCTAAAGCAATAGAAACCAAAGAAGAGCGTAACAAGGTGACTAAAGCCATCATTTCAGTGATGGGAAATTTACAACCTCATTTACGTGATGTTCCAGATTTTCAGCACAAATTATGGGATCAGCTTTTTATCATGGCTGATTTTGAATTAGATGTAGAATCGCCTTATGGAATGCCATCAAGAGAGGTTATTGAAGCTCGTCCTGAGCCATTAAAATACCCTCAAAATCATCCTAAGTATCGTTTTTATGGTAATAATATAAAAACCATGATTGATGTTGCTAACACGTGGGAAGATGGTGAATTAAAGGAGGCATTGACTTATACCATTGCCAACCACATGAAAAAATGTTTTCTGAATTGGAATAAAGACACTGTTGAAGATGATGTTATTCTTAAACATTTATTTGAACTCTCAGACGGAAAAATAAATTTACAAAATAGCGATGAAGATTTAACAGACGCAACCAGTTTAATGCGATCAAAAAGTCGTCAAAGCACCAACAAGAAAATTACCAACAAAAATAATAATAATAATAGAGGACGTAAACGCTATTAATCGTTAATATCCATTTCATTTAATGAAGACATTTAAAATTGAAGGTGGCCATCAGCTAAAAGGAAGTATTCAGCCTCAAGGTGCTAAAAATGAAGCATTACAGATTTTGTGTGCTGTCTTACTTTCCCCAGAAAAAATTACCATTCATAACATTACAGACATTATAGATGTCAATAAACTTATCTCTCTTTTAGATAATTTAGGTGTTAAGATTGAAAAATTAGCAAAAGGCTCTTATAGCTTTCAAGCTGATAATATAAACCTAGAATACTTAGAATCTGCCGAGTTTAAAAAAGATGGAAGAGGTTTAAGAGGTTCTATAATGATTGTTGGTCCCTTGTTAACTCGCTTTGGGAAAGGTTATATTCCAAAACCAGGAGGCGATAAAATTGGACGTAGAAGACTTGACACTCATTTTGAAGGCTTTATAAAACTTGGTGCTAAGTTCCGTTACAACAGAGAAGATCATTTTTATGGTGTTGAAGCTGATAAACTTAAAGGTGCATACATGCTTTTAGACGAAGCTTCAGTAACTGGAACTGCCAATATTGTTATGGCGGCTGTGATGGCTGAAGGTACAACTACGATATATAATGCAGCTTGTGAGCCTTACTTACAGCAACTTTGTAAAATGCTTAATAGAATGGGAGCAAACATTAAAGGTGTTGGCTCTAATATGCTTATTATTGAAGGTGTTGATGCTTTGGGTGGAACTGAACACACGATGCTTCCAGATATGATTGAAATTGGTAGTTGGATAGGTCTTGCTGCCATGACTAAAAGTGAACTTACTATTAAAAATGTGAGTTGGGATGATTTAGGTCAAATACCTGATGTATTTAGAAAATTGGGAATTACTCTTGAACGTCGTGGTGACGATATTTTTATTCCTGAACATAAAGAGGGCTACGAAATACAGAATTATATTGATGGTTCTATCCTAACTGTTTCCGATGCTCCTTGGCCAGGATTTACTCCAGATTTATTGAGTATTGTGCTGGTAGTTGCTACACAAGCTAGAGGCTGTGTCTTGGTACACCAAAAAATGTTTGAAAGCCGCTTGTTCTTTGTAGATAAGCTTATAGATATGGGAGCAAAAATTATTTTATGCGATCCACATAGAGCGACTGTTATAGGTCACGATTTTGAATCTAATTTAAAGTCTACAACCATGACGTCACCAGATATTAGAGCAGGTATTTCATTGCTAATTGCAGCCTTATCTGCAGAAGGCACTTCTACAATACATAACATTGAACAAATAGATAGAGGTTACGAGAATATTGATGAACGCTTACGTGCCATTGGCGCTAAGATTGAGAGGGTTTAGAGCCTTGAGTTTTTTATGATTTACAGAGGTTAATGTTGGCAGTCTAACGCTTTGAAAAATTCTTTAAGCATATTAAAATCAACCATTTCTCTCTATATCAAATGAAGTTACACGGAACTGTTTTTAGTTATATACTAAAACACCATTCTGTAATTTATAAAACCTATATATTTGAAATGTATTTTTTCTCTTTTGCTTTTTGAGTGTAAAAATCAAAAAAACAATGAAACACTTCCAGTAATTAAATATAAAAAACTCAAAATTTGTTGACATCCATTGATAGTATTGACTTTAAGGGGAATATTGCTAATGAAGACGTGGGTTTCTTTACAATACAAAACAAACATGGGATTGAAGCTTCTTTTACCAATTATGGACAACGATTAATTTCACTTTTTGTTCCAGACAGAGATGGAGCTATGAAAGATATTGTTCTAGGTTTTTCTTCTTTAGTTGATTATAACAATTCTAATGAAAAATATTTTGGAGCTACTATTGGCAGATACGCAAATAGAATCGCGAAAGGTAAGTTTAAAATAGAAGGTGAAACTTATACGCTAGTTACCAATAATGGCGAAAATCATTTGCATGGAGGACCTGATGGTTTTCATAATGTTGTTTGGACAACCAATAAAATTAGTGAGAACGAAATTGAATTCACTAGAGTTTCTCCAGATATGGAAGAAGGTTATCCTGGTAATTTAAATGTTAAAGTAAACTATAAGTTAACTGATGATAATAGATTCGAAATCAGA
>CALGIH010000069.1 GCA_937916035.1 uncultured Lacinutrix sp. | reverse complement strand
AGAAAATTTAATTAATGATAAATGTTGTTATAGTTGACGACGAGCCAAAAGCCATACATATTTTGTCCTGGGAGCTCACTAATTTTAGTGACGAAATAACCATCCTAGATACATTTTCCAGCCCTGAAAATGCTTTGGAATTTTTAAAACATAACACTCCTGATTGTTTGTTTTTAGACATTCAAATGCCTACAACGGATGGATTTTAGTTTTTAGATAAACTTACCAATCATGATTTTCCAGTTATAATTACTACAGCCTATGACGAATATGCTATAAAAGCACTTAAGCATGAAGCTATTGACTATTTATTGAAGCCAATTGATTCTGACAATCTTAATGATACTATTGGAAAAATTAAAAAATTCAATTCTAAAGTGCTATCAATTGATAGACTTGAGCAGCTATTACTAAATATTAATAATGCTCCTGCTAAACAAAAAGTCACAATCAATGCAGATGGAAAACTAATTTTTATAAATATTAATGATATTATTTTTGTGCAATCTGACGGCAATTATAGCACTATCTATTTGAAAAATAATAAGAAAAAAGTAGTTACAAAAAAACTAAAAGATATAAACGCAATTTTGCCACAATCCAGCTTTTTTAGAACACACAGCTCCTACATTGTAAGCCTTCATAAAATTAAAGAGTTTTTAAAAACCGAAGGCTATCTCATTATGGAATCAAACCATGAAATTCCGGTTGCTCGTCAACGAAAATCAGAATTTTTAGATAAAATATAATGGCCTTCATTAAATCATATAAGCTTATAATTAATGATCTTACTCTTTTTTTGTTGATGTCTATTCTTTGTGTTTCTATTGGATTTGCACAAAACACAAACAGCGAAGAATTTGAAAATAATTTGAATGCTATTTTGTTCACAAGAACGACTAGCTACAGTGAATTAGAATCTTTGTTTTATAAGCTTAAAAATGATTCTATAAAAATGCAACTTCTAGAAAACAAAGCTGTTGAGGCTAGTTATTATGAAGCAGAAAGTTACGCATTGAATGCATTAGGAGTTATTTATAGAAATCTTTCTATGTATGATAGAGCAATTGCGTATCATAAATATGCCGAAGAAATAGCTACTTATACTGAAAACTTAGAACTAAAGGTCCTGAGCTTAAATATGCTTGGTGTAGCCTATCGCAGAATGGATCTAGTAAGTTCTGCGCTGGATTACCATTCACTAGCTATGGAGTTTGCCAAAACTGCCAATCCAATTAATGATGAATTAAGGTTTAGTATTGCCGTGTCATTAAATGGTATAGGAAACATCTATCTGGTTCTTAAACAATATGATTTAGATTTAGAACAGTTTAATAAATCTCTTGAAATTGCAACAGAAAGTTATAACAAGCTTGGATTGGCTATAAATCATCAGAACATTGGTTATGCAAAAGAGGCTAAAGGACTTCTTGATGAAGCGCTTAGTAATTATCAATTTTCATTAATGTTTAATGAAGAGATCAATTCAGAGGTTGGAAGAGTTATTTGCTATAACAGTATTGGCAAAGTATACATTAAACAAAAAAAATGATGCCGCTCTTACAATTTTACAAGATGCTCTAACAACGGCATTGCGGATTGAAGACCAATATTATATTGCAACTTCTTATACAAATTTAGGTTGGCTACAAAGCTTTAGCCGTTGAGAATGAATTGGTGAAATCAACATTAGAAAAAAACAGGTTATCATTACTATTTGCTCTTTTAGCAATTGTGTTGGTTGCTGTGCTTCTCATTATTTTTAACAGACAACAACAAATATCTCAAGAGAAAAAAATATTGACATTGGAGCAGAACATGCTTAAAAGCCAAATGAATCCTCATTTTATTTTTAATTCTTTAAACAAGTTTGCGAAATTGATTCGTAAAATTTTAGTGGTCTCCAATGAAAAAGATATTTCATTAGCAGATGAATTGGATACCATGAAGTTATATATGAACATTGAAAATATCAGATTTTCAAATGAAATAGATTTTCAAATTAATATAGACAAAGACATAAACCTTGAGAATATTAGAATCCCATCTTTAATTTTACAGCCTTTTTTAGAAAACTCATTGTGGCATGGCTTATCATCAAAAACTGACGATAAGCGAATTGAATTAGATGTAAAAAGAAAAGGCAATGATTTTATTACAATATCTATTACAGATAATGGTGTTGGAAGAAAAGTTTCAGAGGAACGCAAACTAAAGAAACCCTTGAAACGTAAATCTATTGGTATAGAAATCACCAAAGAGCGTTTATTTAATTTCTCTAAACGCTTTGCTAAAATGTATGCTTTAAAAATTGAAGACTTGTATGATGCGCAAAACAATGCAGCAGGTACAAAAGTGATTTTGAATATTCCTTTGTAATTATTTAAGCATTTTATCAGCAACCTTTTCCAGTTCCATATACCAATCTTCACCAAACTTTCTAATCAACGCTTCTTTTACAAACTTATAAACAGGAACTTGCAGTTCTTTGCCAAGCGCACAAGCATCATCACAAATATACCAATGATGATAATTCACTGCCGAAAACTCACTGTAATCTTTCACTCTTACTGGATATAAATGACAAGATACAGGTTTTTTCCACTTGATATCGCCTTGGTTATAGGCTTCTTCAATAGCACAAAGCGCAGTTTTATGTTCATCAAAAATAACGTAAGCACAATCTGCTCCATTAATTAAAGGTGTTTCAAATTCACCTTCATCGTTTGTAGTAAATATACCTTGCTCTTCAATGGCTTTAATGCCTTCTTTTCTTAAATACGTTTTTATTATAGGGTAAATATCCTTCAGAATTTTTGTTTCGGCTTCTTCAAGAGGTGCTCCAGCATCACCATCAACGCAACAAGCGCCTTTACATGCAGATAAATTGCACAAAAAATCCTTCTTAATAATATCTTCTGAAACTATTGTTTTTCCTAGTTGAAACATATTTTAAACGCTCTAAATTGAGCACAAAAATAGACAAACTTTACATTTATTTAATGCTTAAATTTGCTTTAATAGCTTACTTTTGCGGAAAATTTACAATCCTAAGTGATGGAGCTTAATTTTAAGGAAGTATTTACAGTATTCATGATTTTATTTGCTGTGATAGATATTATTGGAAACATTCCAATAATTATTGATTTACGAAAAAAAGTAGGTCATATACAAAGCGAAAAAGCATCAATAATTGCAGGCGTCATATTGATTGTTTTCTTATTTGTTGGAAAAAACATTCTCTCGCTAATTGGAATTGGTGTTAATAGTTTTGCGGTTGCTGGTGCGTTCATATTATTCTTTATTGCTCTGGAAATGATTCTTGGAATTACCCTTTATAAAGAAGAAGAAAACAACGCAATGACAGCTAGTGTTTTCCCTTTGGCTTTTCCATTAATTGCTGGGCCAGGGAGTTTAACAACTTTATTATCTTTAAGAGCTGAATATAATATTGCAACAATAATCGTTGCTGTAATACTTAATGTTATTGTTATTTATATTGTTTTAAAAACCTCATCAAAAATTGAACGTATTATTGGGCAAAATGGAATTAGCATCATCAGAAAAATCTTTGGTGTAATCTTACTTGCCATTGCAGTAAAGTTATTTGCGCACAACATTAAAGAATTATTTATCTAATTATGAAGACTTTTACATACATCTTAACCGTTATTGCCATTTTATTAATTGGCTACAACGTTACCCAAATTAATTTTTACGCACCTTTCGAAGGCCAAAGTATGGTGGCTCTAATTACCGTTTTCGCAGGCCTTTGTGCAATTATTTTATTGGCAATTTTAAGGGTTTCTAAAAAAATTGAGCAAACAATAAAGAAAAAAAGCTAATGTTTGATGTACTTATTATTGGTGGTGGAGCCGCTGGCATGTCATGTGCCTTGGTTCTAGGTTCTGCTCATAAAAGACCTTACGTTGAAGATAAACATATTGGGGTTTTTACGCACCAAAAAAGTTCACATTTACAAACAGCTTTGTTCAATAACGTGCTAGGATTACAACCAGGAACAACTGGAGCTTCTATTTTGGAAAGTGGTAAAGACCAGCTTTCTATTTTGTATCCTCACATTATTCAAATTGACACAGAAAAAGTTCTTGAAATAGAGAAAACATCTAAGGCTTTTAAAATAAAAACAAACAAGACAATCTATACTTCAAAAATTGTGATAATTGCAGTTGGATACACCAATTTGCTGACAATTAGAGGACTAGAGCAATACATTAAACCGCATCCAAGAACAGACCCTGAAAAAAACAGAATCTGGTTAGAAAACACAGACCATCTTATTACTGAAAATTTATACGTTGCTGGTACTTTAGCTGGTTGGCGAAGTCAGTTTGCCATAGCTTCTGGAAGTGGTGCTCATGTTGCAACAGACATTTTAACTCTTTGGAATGATGGCATGCACACTAAAGTGCACGATAAAGCCTAAACTATTGTTGAATTAGCTCATTTACTCGAGCTAACATGACGTCATTGCTGTTTATGATTTGAGTGTATGCCTCATCTCCAAATAATTGCTCAGCCATTTTTGCCTTGATATAAAGCTTCACTTCTTCATCGTAAGCCACAAAGGTTATTTTATAGCGAGCTCTAGAGTTGTAATAATCATTAAAACGAGTAAGCATTTCATCTGAGACTTCGTAATTTTCAGTAAAGCCTTCTCTTGTTATATCTTGAAAGTTCGCCCTATTAGTATCTAAATCTTCAAACACAAAATAATCTAAAACGCCACTTCGAAGAACTAAATCAACTGTTTGGTTTTCCATTTTTAAATTAATTGGTACAAATTCATCAGGAATGATACCTCCTCCTCCATATACTATTTTACCTTTCGGAGTTGTAAATTTTAAAGAATCTGCAACTTCAATTCTACTTTCGTTAGATAGTTCTCCGTTTTCAATGCGTTCATAATAATCATGATAATAATCTTTATTACCTTTTTCATAAGATCGCTGTATAGAGCGTCCTGTTGGTGTATAATATCTTGATATGGTTAACCGTATTGCACTGCCATCACCAAGCGCCATTTCGCGTTGTACTAAGCCTTTCCCATAAGAACGACGGCCAACAATGGTGCCTTTGTCGTTATCTTGTAATGCTCCTGCAATAATTTCGCTTGCTGATGCCGAATTTTCATTGATAAGCACGAAGATTTCACCTTTTTCAAAATCACCTTTACGTGTAGCAAAACTTTTTTCAATCTTACCGCTTTTGTTTTTAGTGAATAATATGAGTTTATTATTCTCTAAAAATTCATCAGCAATTTGTTCTGCTATATTTAAAAACCCTCCTGGATTATCTCTTAAATCTAACACCAATTTTGTAGCGCCTTCATCTTGAAGTTTATCCAATCCTTTTTTAAATTCCTTATAGGTAGATTCTGCAAAACGATTGATTTTTATATAACCTAAATCATCCGAAAGCATATAAGCTGCATCCACACTAATGAGCGGCACATCACCACGTTTTACTCTAAATTCAAGTATTTTATTTTCAGTTGGTCTGTAAACTTTTAAATCAACCTTTGTGTTTTTTTCTCCTTTAAGCTTATTTACAATAGCTTCACTTGTCCAACTCGATCCATAAATTGGCTCTCCATTTGCTACTATAATCCTGTCGCCAGACCTAATACCAGCTTTATAACTTGGACCTCCTTTTAAGGGCCTAATAACGGTTACCGAATCTCTATATGGATAAAAACTAACACCAATACCAACAAAATCACCTTTCATGTTTTCTGTCACACTTTGTAAGTCTTTTTTGGGAATATAAGTAGAATGAGGATCGAGATTATCTAAAATACTATTTACAGTAACGTCAACAATGCTGTCTGTATTGACATCATCTACATATTCATAATCTATATAATCAATTAAACGATTGAGTTTATCTTTTTTAGAATTGGATGTAAATAAACGATCAGAAGTATCTGTAAAACTCAATTTTCCGCCAATAAAAATCCCTATCGCAATAGCAACTCCAATAATAAGTGGTATGAATTTTTTTTGTATTTGCATTAGGTTAAATCACTAACAAGTTTTACCTCAATTCCAGCTTTTTTTAAAAATGCAACACCTGAATCGTCTTTGTATGCCTCTTTATAAACAACTCTGATAATTCCAGCTTGATGAATTAATTTACTACATTCTTTACAAGGTGATAAGGTAATATATAAGGTTGCGCCTTTACATGATTGCGTGGATGATGCTACTTTTGAGATGGCATTTGCTTCTGCGTGAAGTACATACCATTTTGTGTAACCTTCGTCATCTTCACAGAAGTTTTCAAAGCCCGTTGGTGTGCCATTGTAACCATCAGAAATAATCATTCTGTCTTTTACTATAATAGCTCCAACTTGCTTGCGTTAGCAATAGGATAACTTTCCCCATTCATCAGCAATTCTCAAATAAGCTTTATCGTATTTAAGTTGTTTCTTTATTGGCATTAATAA
>CALGIH010000068.1 GCA_937916035.1 uncultured Lacinutrix sp. | reverse complement strand
GGTTAAATTTCTAATATCATCAACAGAATTATTGGAAGCTGCATCGAGTTCAAAAATATTGAAAGCAAAGTCTTCATCTACTTTTTCATTGCCATCCCTATTTATCATTTTGGCCAAAATACGTGCACATGTTGTTTTACCGACACCACGAGGACCTGTAAATAATAAGGCTTGAGCCAAATGGTTGTTTTCAATAGCATTTAACAAAGTATTTGTAATCGCTTGTTGACCAACAACATCTTGAAATGTTTGTGGTCTGTATTTACGAGCTGATACTATAAAGTGTTCCATTTTATGCTGAACTTGTTTCAGCATCTATTGATGCTTATTGAAACTTAATTGAATTAGAATAGCAAAGTTAAAAATTCAGTTTAAAATTAAGTATTACAAAGGACTATTTTCATTAGAGTTATTAACAATTTGTGTACTTTTGCATGCAAGCAGATCGCCTTATCGAACCAAACTTGTTTTGGTTAGGAAAGTCCGGACACCATAGTGCAACATAGTGGTTAACAGCCACCAGTCGTGAGGCTAGGAAAAGTGCAACAGAAAGTATGTACAGGTAATGCTGTAGTGAAACCAGGTAAACTCTATGTGGTGCAATGTCATGTATACCAACGTTTGAGCGCTGCACGCGCGATTGTTGGAGGGTAGGCAGCTAAAGTTTGCTGGCAACAGTAAACGTAGATAAATGATAAGGGTCAAGACTATAAACGTCTTGATACAGAATTCGGCTTATAGATCTGCTTTTTTTTCTTCTTTAAAAAAACTAAACATGTTGCCTCCATAGCTTTTGGAATAACTATAGTTGATTATTTCAGAGAGATCAGTTTGTTTGGAGTGCTCAACGATTAAAAGACCATCATCTTCAAGTAATTTATTTTTAAAAACGAGTTCTGGGATTTTTGAAAACATTTGTAAATCAAAATTATAAGGAGGATCAGCAAAAATCACCGTATGTTTTTGGTTGGTTGATTCTAAATATTTAAACACATCTGCTTTTATAACCTGAATAGGCATATCAAGCATTTCTGCTGTTTCATTTATAAATTTTGAACATCCATAGTCTTTATCAACACTTACTATCTGTTCTGTGCCACGTGAAGCAAATTCATAGCTGATATTTCCAGTTCCAGAAAAGAGATCTAAAACTGATATTTCTTCGAAGTAATAGGAGTTATTTAGAATATTGAAGAGCGATTCCTTTGCCATATCTGTTGTAGGACGAACTGGCAACTTTTTTGGTGCTGTTATTCTTCTTCCTTTATGTTCTCCAGAGACTATGCGCATTAGAAACTATTTTGCAGTACAAAATTAGCGTTAAATGTAGTGTCATTTTCTATTGCAGAAGAAAATTGCACATTACTTTTATAAATACTAACATTCCTTATATACGTATAGGCAATTTTGTACAAATCATCTTCTTCTGAGATGTTACCAATCAAGGCAAGTGGGAATTTTTCAGGGTTTAACTGTAATTGTTCAGCAGTAAATAAAATATAGTAGATAAAATCCTCTTTGGTATTATATTCAAAGGTATTGTAGAGTATTAACTTACTTTCTTCAATTACTACAATTT
>CALGIH010000067.1 GCA_937916035.1 uncultured Lacinutrix sp. | reverse complement strand
TTGTTATTTTATTCGCCTATTTAGGAGGTTATTTTTTTGAAGGGATTTCTTCAGCAATTACAAGATTTGTAATAGAGGTAGTTATAGTAACTTTTTTAATACTATTATTTGGTGAGATTTTGCCTAAAATTTACGCAAGTCGTAATAGGGTAAAGTTTGCTAAATTCATGGCTTATCCATTGCGTGTTCTTGACTTCATAATTTCCCCTTTAAGTCTACCAATGCGAAGCATAACTATCGCTATACATAATAAGTTAGGAAAACAAAAATCTAATATTAATGTTAATTATTTGTCTCAAGCCTTAGAATTAGCAAGTGATCAAGACACCACCAAAGAAGAGCATAAAATACTTCAAGGTATTGTGTCCTTTGGTAATACAGATGCTAAACAAGTAATGCAACCACGAATTGATATTTTTGCATTGGAGGAATCTTTGAAGTTAACTGAAATATTTTCTGAAATTGTATCTCGTGGATTTTCTAGAATTCCTGTTTACAAAGACAATGTAGATACAATTATTGGTGTGCTTTATGCCAAAGATTTATTACCATATTTAGATAGAAAACAATTTGATTGGCGCACTTTATTAAGAGAACCATTTTTTGTTCCAGAGAACAAAAAACTTGATGATTTAATGGTAGAGTTTCAAGAGAAAAAAGTGCATCTAGCCATTGTTGTTGATGAGTATGGAGGCACTTCTGGTATTGTGTCTTTGGAAGACGTTATTGAAGAGATCGTTGGAGATATAAGCGATGAATTTGATGATGAAGATTTAACTTTTTCAAAGCTTGATGATAAAAATTATGTGTTTGAAGGCAAAACAACACTCAAGGATTTTTATCGTATTATTAAACTTGAAGACGAAAACATATTTGAATCTAAAAAAGGGGAAGCAGAAACCATTGCAGGATTTGTATTGGAAATTTCAGGAAGCTTTCCAAAATTAGGAAGTAAAATAAAAGTTGATAATTACGGTTTTACAATAGAAGCGTTGGATAAAAAACGCATTCAACAAGTTAAAGTTACCTTACCAAATTAATGAAGAACTTAATATTTTTTCTACTTATTATATTGTGTGTTTCATGCCGAAGTGAACCAACTCCTAAACCAAGAGCATTTTTAAGATTAGATTATCCACAGCCAAAATATGATACGGTCGTTTCTAATTTGCCATTTTCATTCGAAAAAAATGAATTGGCTAATGAGGTCACAGATATTAAACTAGCAAGAGATGAAAAATCAATTAGCATTAATGTAACCTATCCTTCTTTAAAAGGCACTATATATTTGACTTACAAGCAAATCACAGAAGAAACTTTGCAACCTTACCTCATAGATGCTCAAAACATTACTCAAAAACATACTCAAAAGGCAGATGCTATTACAGAGCAACCATACATGGATAAAATAAATCGAGTTTATGGAATGTTTTATGAAATAGGAGGCAATGCAGCTTCACAATCTCAGTTTTATGTAACAGACAGTATCAGTCATTTTGTTACTGGCTCTCTATACTTTTTCGCAAAACCCAATTACGATTCTATTTTACCAGCAGCTCAGTATTTAAAAAGAGATATTCAGCACCTTATGGAAACCATAAAGTGGAATAATTAATTTTTTAATAAGTTCATAGATAATAGCTATTAATTATATTATAAAACCACTAATTATTACTGTTATTTGCA
>CALGIH010000066.1 GCA_937916035.1 uncultured Lacinutrix sp. | reverse complement strand
TGGATCCTCATCAAGCAATGATATTATTAATGTCTCAGATTTAGAAGGACAATTGTTATATCAAAACGATGCGTTTACAACGAGTCCAAATGAGATAAGACTTACAACAATTGAGCTTGATGAAAATGGAGACACTGTTTTAGACGAAGACGATAATCCGGTTACCAATATAACCTTAAGACAATCTCCAGCAATTAGAGCATTACTTGATAATCCTAATGATACTTTTTGGCAAGAATTAATTTTTGATAAAGAAGGAGAGCCTCAATTAAGTAATCAAAATAATTTTGTAAATCATTTTAGAGGGTTATATATAAAAGCAGAAGCTATAGACGCAAATGGTACAATGATGTTATTGAATTTAAGTACTTCTGCAACTAATATTACCATTTACTATACGAGTGACATTGAAAATGATGATGATACTGGCACTGATACTGAGGCTGATACTGAGGCTGGTCAATTTGTAATGAATTTTTCTGGAAATAGTGTAAGCTTATATGATAATAATTTTATTACCATTCCTGATGGTGATACTGTAAATGGCGACGAAAACATTTATTTAAAAGGAGGTGAAGGTTCCATGGCAATAGTTGAACTTTTTAAAGGAACTGTTGAAGACGAAAATGGAGCACAAGTTGATGCTTTTGAGCATTTTAAGAATTCTTTTAGAGTAGATAATGGCGATGACACATTCACTCAAAAAAAATTAATCAATGAAGCCTTTCTAGAGTTTTATGTAAATCAAGATTTTATGCAAGGAGAAGAGCCAGATAGAATTTACATTTACGATCTAAATCAAGAAACAGCTTTGGTTGATTACTTCTTAGATCAATCTACAAGTAGTACACAAGTAAACGCAAAAATATTGCATTTAGAACCACTACGTAGAGTGAACGATGAACCTAATGGAGAAGGCATTAAATACAAAGTTAGGATTACAGAACACTTAAATAATATTATTGTTAGAGATTCTTCAAATGTTAAATTGGGTCTTGTAGTAACAACCAATGTTAATTCTATTGCAAACTATTCCTCTAAAAATGAAGATGATGTAGATGGTGTTAAGCAAATTCCTGATGGTGCAGTCTTATCACCAAGAGGAACTGTGTTATATGGAAATAATACATCAAATGAGGCTAAAAAGGTTAAATTAACCATTTTTTATACTGAACCAGATAATTAAAAACTATGTGCGGTATTGTTGGATATATTGGGCATCGTGAAGCCTACCCTATCATCTTAAAAGGGCTTAAACGTTTAGAATATAGAGGATACGACAGTGCAGGAATTGCTTTGTATGATGGTACAAATATTAAACTATCTAAAACTAAAGGTAAAGTTGAAGATTTAGAAAAACGTGTTGCAACTGAAATTTCCACTAAAGGTAATCTTGGTATTGGACATACACGTTGGGCTACTCATGGCGTTCCAAATGATATAAATTCGCATCCACACTACTCAAATTCGGGTGACTTAGTAATAATACACAACGGAATTATTGAGAACTACGAAGCTTTAAAAGAAGAGCTTATAAAAAGAGGTTATACTTTTAAATCTGATACAGATACTGAAATCTTAGTAAACTTAATTGAAGATATTAAAATAAGTAATGATGTTAAATTGGGAAAAGCTGTTCAAATTGCTTTAAATCAAGTAATTGGAGCCTATGCTATTGCTGTTTTTGATAAAAACAAACCAAATGAAATTGTGGCAGCTCGCTTAGGAAGCCCTTTAGCAATCGGAATTGGTGAAGATGAATTTTTTATTGCAAGTGATGCTACTCCATTCTTAGAATATACAAACAACGCCATTTATTTAGAAGATGAAGAAATAGCAGTAGTTAGAAGAGGCAAAGAAATAAAAATAAGAAAAATAAAAGATGATTCTATAGTAAATCCTTATGTACAAGAATTACAACTCAATCTAGAGCAAATTGAAAAAGGAGGCTATGAGCACTTTATGCTAAAAGAAATATTTGAGCAACCCCATGCTATAA
>CALGIH010000065.1 GCA_937916035.1 uncultured Lacinutrix sp. | reverse complement strand
ACAGCTAAAAACCAAAAGCACTGTTAGTGTTAATACTATATTTTTCATTGAAGATTTTAATTGCTGATAAAGATAAAAAAATTGAAAGGTATAGAGTTACTTTTTTAACCTTAGTTTATGAGAATGGATGCGTAGGAAATAGATTTAGTATAATTCGCTTAAAATGATTAAATTGTAGGAAGAAAATTTAAAGAAATGTCTTCAAGTAAAACATCAGCATATATTATGGTTATTGAAACCAGTGATTTTTTGCACAGACTTGAAGCTAATCAGTTTAATTTGTTCACACAAAAACTTCACAATGGTATTTCTAACTTATTAGAAAAATTTCGAGGCACCATCTTAAAACACAATGACAACACTTATGAAGTCTCTTTTGACACTGTTACTAACGCTGTTTTATGTGGCATAAAGTTGAAAGCGAATTTTAAATACATTACTCCTAAATTTGATAAATCCATTCGTGATTTAAAACTAGGTATTGCAGAAGGAAAGACTACTAAATCTAAAGTTTTAGCAACCAGAATGTGTGAAATTGTAGTTAAAGATAAATTTGTGATTTCAGCAGCTATCAAAACCGCTTATGAAAAAGAAAACAGCAATAACTTTATACATAGAGATGATATTAAAGTTTTGAAAATTGCTGAAGAACAGTTTTTGACTAAACTGATGAATTATGTAGAAACTATTTGGAATGATGCCAACTTTAATGTTTCCAATTTCAGTAAGAAACTAGGGCTAAGCAGTTCACAATTTTATAGAAATCTTAAAAATTTAACTGGAAAATCTCCAAGCACTTTTTTAAGAGATTTTAGACTAAAACGAGCTATGTTGCTGTTGCATTATAGAAAAGGAAACATAAGTGAAATAGCAGAAAAAACAGGATTTAACAGTTCTACTTATTTTTCAACATGTTTTAAAAACACCTTTAATATTTTGCCTTCAAAGTATCTTCAACAACACACTATTTAAACTAACTTTTTTTTAAATAGTGCGAAGTATTCATTTAACCTATCTTACTATATCTTTTTTAAGAACTAAAACTTAATATCATGCCAAAATACGTCATATAGAGAGAAATTATAGGTGCTGGTCATTTAACAGCAAAACAACTAAAAAGCATATCACAAACTTCTTGAGGTGTTTTATCAAACCTTGGTCCACAAATTAATTGGTTGCACAGTTATGTTATCACTGACAAGATTTATTGTGTTTACATAGTTCCAAACAAAGAAATGGTTATGGAACATGCAAAACAAGGAGGTTTCCCAGCTAATTCGGTTAGTATGGTATCTACAATTATAGATCAAACAACCGCTGAATAAAACTTCTGCTAAATAAAGAACCTGCTTCAAATAAATGAAACAGGTTTAAATTTTATATGATGAGATCCTGAAAGGAATTCAGGATAACGTTATACTAGCATTGTTACAGGATTCTCAATATAGCCTTTCAATGTTTGAAGAAACAAAGAACCTGTGGCACCATCCACTGTTCTGTGGTCGCATGCAAGACTTAATTTCATTGTATTACCTGGAACTACTTGTCCGTTTTTAACTACTGGTTTTTGTACAATAGCTCCAACTGAAAGTATAGCCGAATTTGGCTGATTTATAATAGATGTAAAACTCTCTATACCAAACATGCCAAGGTTAGAAACTGTAAACGTACTACCTTCCATTTCTTCAAGCGTCAGTTTCTTGTTTCTTGCTCTACCAGCAAAATCTTTCACAGCAGCATTAAGTTGCGGTAATGATTGCTCATTTGCAAACTTAACTACAGGAACAACCAAACCATCAGGAACAGCAACTGCTACACCAACATGTACATGATTGTTCATTCTCATTTTATCATCAAACCATTGAGAATTAACTTGAGGATGCTGTTTTAATGCTAAAGCACAGGCCTTAACTATCATATCATTAAATGATATTTTCGTGTCAGGTAAGCTATTATATTGTTCACGGAATGCAATAGCATTATCCATATCAAACTCCACATTTAAATAATAATGTGGTGCCGTAAACTTAGATTTTACTAAGTTTTTAGCAATTGCTTTTCGCATGTTTGAGTTTGGTAATTCATCAAAATCTTCTTGCCCAGATGGCACAAATTTACCAACTGAAGCAGTTGCTGATGTTGATGGCGTAAAGTTTTCAATATCACGTTTTATAATGCGGCCATTTTCGCCAGAACCTTTAACTTGAGATAGGTTTATTCCTTTTTCTTCGGCTAATTTTTTAGCTAGTGGAGAAATAAATACTCTTCCGTTTGGTGCTGCTGATGATACTTGATTATGAGATTTCTCATTTTCGTTAGAAATGACAACATCTTTCTTAGTTTCTACTGGTTTTGCTGTTTCTTCTCCTGACGTTTCAGAACTAGCTGAATCACTATCAGATTTGAAATTTTTAGCAATATTAGAAACATCAGTTCCTTTTGGGCCAATAATAGCTAGCAGTGAATCTACTTTAGCTGTCTCTCCATCTTTTAAACCAATGTATAACAACGTTCCAGATTGAAAAGACTCAAATTCCATCGTCGCTTTATCAGTTTCAATTTCGGCAAGAATATCGCCTTCAGAAACTTGTTCTCCTACTTTTTTAAGCCAGGAAGCAACCGTTCCTACTTCCATCGTATCGCTTAATCTTGGCATTGTGACTACGATGACACCTTCTGGCAACTCGTCTGCGCTCTCTGTGACAGCGTTTTCAGATTCCTTTTCTTTGGAAACAGATGCACCTTTCTCTCCCGAAACTTCGGGATTGGCATTTGAAAGTAATGCAGAAATATCTTCGTCCTTTTCACCAATAATAGCTAAAGGCTCATCGACTTTAGTAGTCTCTCCTTCTTGAACTCCTATATGCAATAAAGTTCCTTCATGGAAAGATTCAAACTCCATTGTAGCCTTGTCAGTTTCAATTTCTGCCAAGATATCTCCTTCAGAAATAGTATCGCCAACTTTTTTAAGCCAAGTAGCAACAGTACCTTCTTCCATAGTGTCACTCAATCGAGGCATGTTTATAATTTCTGCCATAGCTTATAATTTATGTGGTAAAAATGGATAATCTTTTTGTTCGTAAACAACATCATACATTAAGCTCTTTTCAGGATAAGGAGATTCATCAGCAAATTTTTCGCATTCGTTTACCAACTCTTTCACACGTTTATCAATAGCTTTTAACTCAGCTTCTGTTGCATATTTCTTTTCTAAAATAAGATCTTTTACTTGAGTAATCGGATCTATTTTCTTGTATTCTTCAACCTCGACTTTCGTTCTATAATGTTGTGCATCACTCATAGAATGTCCTCTATAACGATACGTTTTCATTTCTAAAAATGTTGGTCCATCACCACGTCTTGCTCTATCAATAGCTTCATTCATGGCTTCTGCAACTTTTACCGGATTCATACCATCAACAGGGCCACAAGGCATTTCATAGCCTAAACCTAATTTCCAAATATCTGTGTGATTTGCGGTACGTTCAACCGAAGTTCCCATAGCATAACCATTGTTTTCACAAACAAACACAACAGGAAGTTTCCAATTCATTGCCATATTAAATGTTTCATGTAACGATCCTTGACGTACGGCTCCATCTCCCATGCAACACATAGTTACAGCTCCTGTATTGTGATACTTATCTCCAAATGCCATTCCAGCTCCTAGCGGAATTTGTCCACCTACTATGCCATGGCCTCCATAAAACCCTTTTTCTTTTGAAAATATATGCATTGATCCACCAAGACCTTGAGATGTTCCTGTTGCTTTCCCATAAAGCTCTGCCATTACTCGTTTAGGATCTACTCCCATTCCTATTGGCTGTACGTGATTTCTATAGGCCGTTATCATTTTGTCTTTTGACAAATCCATGGCATGTAAAGCTCCAGCTAATATAGCCTCTTGACCATTATATAAATGAAGAAATCCTCTTACTTTCTGTTGAATATATACTGCTGCTAGTTTGTCTTCAAACTTTCTCCAGAACATCATATCTTCATACCATTTGATATATGTTTCTTTTGTGATTTTCTGCATGGACTACAATTACGTTTTAGTTAGTAGAGCTACAAAAGTAACACTTTAGTTAGTAATAAAAAAAACTGAAAATTGTAAAAATTAGAAGAATAATAAAATGAAGAAAACTTGAGCTTTATAGCACAGATTTATCAAACAAAAGCGGTAGTAGATTTGCCAAAGAATTTGACTTTACAACCTTTCCGGTTTCTCCCATAAAATAAATTTCAATTGGGCTTTCTTGTTTTACTTCATATTCTGCAATGGCTTGTCTGCAAGCTCCACAAGGCGGAATTGGTTTAGAAGTAATATTCTTAGTTGAGCCAGCAATAATAGCCATTTTTAAGATTTTAGCTTTTGGATACTTTGCCCCTGAATAGTAAATAGCGGTTCTTTCTGCGCATAAGCCAGAAGGATACGAAGCGTTTTCCTGATTACTTCCAGTTACAACCTCATCATTATCAAGTAGAATAGCAGTTCCAACATGAAATTTTGAATAAGGAGCATAAGCATTATCACGTGCTTCTGAAGCATTTTGCATTAACTGTTGAACATCTGATGGAATATCCTTTAAATCATCAAATACAAAAAAAGTGGATTCTACTTTTACTTCCTTCATGTGCTACTATTTATTTTTTACAATTTCAAACGAAACTATTTTAGACAAAAAAACT
>CALGIH010000064.1 GCA_937916035.1 uncultured Lacinutrix sp. | reverse complement strand
TGAAATATTAGATGCATTAAAACAGAGTGCTCTTTTTAGAGAGGATCAATATAGTTATTTGTTATATCCAAATAAAGATTTATCAAGCTTCATTAATCGAAATACAGTTCCAAGAGAATTGTTTTCAAAGTCAAGTTTACTACAAAAACTTGCTGCAGATAAAAACCTGCAAATAATAGAGGAAGATATTAATGGAGATGTTCATTTTAATGGGGATTTTAAAAATTCAAATGACCTTAAAGTTGCATTAGACGGACTGTCTAATGCAACATACAATCAACTTGTTAATTCTGATTGCAAATTAATCTTCGACATTTTTGAAACAGTTTTTGATCATAAATCATTCACAGGACGCTCAGGAACTTTCTATGGTTACGAAGGACTTGGGTCAATTTATTGGCACATGGTTTCTAAGTTGTTGTTAAGCGTTCAAGAGAATTGTTTAAAAGCGATTAACAACAACGATAGTCAAGAAGTAATAGGACGATTATTAGAACATTATTACGAAATTCATGCAGGAATAGGTGTTCATAAATCACCTCAATTATATGGTGCATTTCCAACGGACCCTTATTCACACACGCCTGCAGGTAAAGGTGCTCAGCAACCAGGAATGACAGGTCAAGTTAAGGAAGATATTATAAATCGATTTGGAGAATTAGGCGTTTTTGTCAGTGAAGGTCAATTGCAATTCTATCCTTGCTTATTGAGAAAAAGAGAGTTCTTAAAGGAAGAGAAAACATTTCAATATGTCGATGTAAATCAAAATAAAAAGACCATTGTATTAATTGAAGATTCATTGGCTTTTACCTATTGTCAAGTGCCAGTTGTTTATGCATTATCAAATCATAATAGTATAGAGGTTTTTAAAAGTGATAACTCAAGTGAGTTTGTAGACGATTTGGTTTTAAATAACCAAATAAGTGAGAGGATTTTCAAAAGAACAGGAGAAATTAAGCTACTTAAAGTAAGTATTGAAAAAAGCATATTAAAATAGAAACACATGAAAATAAATACAAACATATATATACTAGCTCTAGTAGTTATGCTTGTGTTTTCATGTAAAAACGAACAAAAAAAGGAACAATTAATGCAACCTCAAAAAAACATGTTAGCCAAAGATATTTTAGGAAACCCAAAGTACTTAGCAATTTCCTATGGTGGTTATAGAAAAAACACAAGAAACCTTCAACCTACAATTCCAGAATTAAAGGAAGACATGAAAATTCTGGCTGCTATGGGAATTGGAATTTTAAGAACATATAATTTGCAATTTTCACATGCATCTAATATTTTAAAAGCAATTAAGGAGCTTAAGGAAGAGGATTCAAGTTTTGAAATGTATGTCATGCTAGGCGCTTGGATTGATTGTCAAAATGCCTGGACAGAGAATCCAAATCATGAAGAGGAAGATGCAGATGCTAATTTAATTGAAATAAATAAAGCTGTAGAACTTGCAAATGAATATCCAAACATTGTTAAAATTATTGCTGTCGGTAATGAAGCGATGGTACATTGGGCTTGGAGTTATTATGTGCAACCAAGCGTAATTTTAAAATGGGTAAATTATTTACAAAATTTAAAGAATACAGATCAATTATCAAAGGATGTATGGATTACAAGTTCAGATAATTTTGCGTCTTGGGGAGGAGGAGATAAAGCCTATCATAATGAGGATTTGGTTAATTTAATTAAATCCGTTGACTATGTTTCAATGCATACATATGCATATCATGATACACATTATTCGCCAGCATACTGGGTAAACGACACTATTGAGTACTCAACAGATTTAGACAAAATTGAAGCAGCCATGCTTCGTGCTAAAAAATATGCAATTTCACAATATGATGGTGTCAAATCTTATTTAGATAGTCTAGGTGTTAAGAAACCAATACATATTGGCGAATATGGCTGGGCTAGCGTTTCAAAGGGTCTATATGGAAAAGATGGATCTAAAGCTACCGACGAATATAAAGCAGCACTCTATTATAAACATATTCGTGATTGGACAAATAAAGATGGAATGTCTTGCTTTTATTTTGAAGCTTTTAATGAAATCTGGAAAGATGCACAAAATCCGTTAGGATCCGAGAATCATTTTGGATTATTTACACTAGAAGGTAAAGCTAAGTATGCCCTTTGGGATTTAGTGGATCAAGGTCTCTTTAAAGGCCTCACAAGAAATGGAAACCCTATCACTAAGACTTATAATGGGAGTAAGGAAGAACTTATGAAAGACGTATTAGTTCCCGACACTCAACCTGAAGTTATTAACAATTAAAGATCATGAATAGAGAATCGATATTCTTCGTGCTGTTTGTAAGTATGTCATTGTTGTCATGCAGTAATGATTTGCAGGTTGATGAAGTTTCCGTTTTTGAGAGACAATTATTGGTAAATGATAATCACTATTTAATAAAAGGGATTTGTTATCATCCTGTGGCAATTGGTAGTAGCGAAAGAAGCTTTGAAACTATTGATAAAGATTTGGCTTTAATGGTAGAAGCTGGAATTAATACGATAAGAGTTTATGCGCCGATTGATAATGTTAACGTTCTTGACAAAATCGATGCTGCAGGGTTAAAAGTTATCATTGGTATTGGTTATAATCAGGATGGATTTTATGATATGGTTTCTGGTTCATTTATAGATTATGTAAATAAGTACAAAAACCATAATGCCATTTTAATGTGGGAATTAGGGAATGAATATAATTACCATCCAGAATGGTTTGAAGGCGATTTGAAAAATTGGTATAACGACATGAATGTTGCTGCTGATTTAATTCATAAAGCTGACTCAAAGCATCCAGTAACTACAGCTCATGGTGATTTACCAGATGCATTGGCACTCTCATTGAGTCCAAATATTGATGTTTGGGGAATGAATGTATACAGATGGGTAGAACCGGAATCAATTTTCTCGGAATGGAAAGCTGTAAGTTCTAAACCTATGTATTTATCTGAAACAGGAGGCGATAGTTATATGACTGTATCTGCTGAAGGTTATGAGCAAGGTGAAAATCAAAAAGCTCAAGCTGATGCCAATAAAATAATTTTAGAAAAGTCTTTTGATGACAAAGGTATTTGTTCAGGAGTGACCTTATTCTCTTTTACAGATGGCTGGTGGAAAGCTGGTCAAAATGATGTGCAAGATATTGGTGGCACAGCACCTAATAGTAGTGGAGTTCCTTATGATAGAGATCCCAATGAAGAATATTGGGGCATTGTTGATATTCATAGAAACAAGAAAGAAACTTTTAATGTCGTAAAAGAAATCTACTTAAGTCAGAAAAAGAACTAATGAAAAGAAACATTTTTTACATATCACTTTTTTTAATGATTTTTATAATGAGTTGTAATGAAGAATCAAATCAATTAAAAGTTGAAGTTTATGAAACTTCTGCTATTGGTAATAAGCTAAAAAAGGTTGATGTGTTTTTAAATTCAAAGGAAAACGATTTAGTCAATATTGAATTGTTTCCTGAGAAAGAATACCAAACAATTACTGGTTTTGGAGGTTCCTTCACAGAGTCTTCAGCTTACTTACTAAATAAGCTTTCAGAAGAGAACAGAAATATAATTTTGGAAGCCTATTTTGGAGAAAGTGGTGCTAAGTATTCACTAACACGAACACACATTAGTTCCTGTGACTTTTCTTTGAGTAATTACACTTATGCACCTATTGAAGGCGATTTAAACTTAGAGCATTTTTCAATTGATGAAGATCGTGATGATTTAATCCCTATGATTAAAGATGCTATGAAGATATCCAAAGACGGTTTCAATATTATAGCATCACCATGGACAGCACCACCATGGATGAAAGATAATAAAGCATATGTAGGCGGAAAATTATTATCTGAATATTACGACACCTTTGCACTTTTTTTCGATAAGTATCTTGATGCTTATAAGGCTGAAGGTATAGATGTTTGGGGATTAACACCAGTAAATGAGCCTCATGGAAATGGCAACAATTGGGAGAGCATGCATTTTTCACCAGAAGAAGAAACAGATTTCGTTCAAAACCATTTAGGCCCAAAATTAGAAGCCAATGGAAAAGGAGATATAAAAATACTGGGATATGATCAAAATAGAGCTGGTTTAAAAGAATGGGTTGATGTCATGTATAAAGATGAAGCGTCTTCAAAATATTATTCAGGAACGGCAATTCATTGGTATGAAAGTACGTATGATTACTTTCCTGAAGATTTACAATATGCTCACAAGAAATCACCAGAAAAATACCTAATAGAAACTGAAGGCTGCGTGGATTCTGAAATCCCTAAATGGCAAGATGATAAGTGGTATTGGTCTAAAGAAGCTACAGATTGGGGTTGGGATTGGGCGCCAGATGAACAAAAACATTTGCATCCAAAATACGCTCCAGTGAATCGTTATGCAAGAGATATAATTGGTTGTCTAAATAATTGGGTAGATGGTTGGATAGATTGGAATATGGTACTTGATAAACAAGGAGGCCCAAATTGGTTTGAAAACTGGTGTGTTGCTCCTGTGATTGTTGATCCAGAAAATGACGAAGTATACTTTACACCCATTTATTACACGTTAGCACATTTTAGTAAATATATACGACCAGGTGCGAAGGTAATAGAAGTAAAAAACCCAGATGAAACCTTAATGATTACAGCTGCAAAAAATCCAGATGGTACAATAGCAGTGGTTGTTTTTAACGAAGGTGAAACTCCAAAAAATCTAAACCTAACTTTAAATGGAATTTCAGCATTTATTCAAATAAGTGGGCAAGCCATTCAAACAATAATTATCCCAAATTAATAATGTGTAAGCCTATAATTATTAACCATAATAAAAAGATATGCTAAATCAAAAAACAGGATCGAGGGAAAAGGTCCCAATTGGCCAAAAAATGGCTTTTGGTGCTGGACACTTAGTCCTTAACTTATTACCAGGATCACTAGCAATATTCATGTTCTTTTTACTAACAGCTTTTGGAATGGATCCTTTTTTGGCTGGTTTATTAGGAGGCCTTCCAAGAATTTTTGATGCACTCACAGATCCAATTATGGGTTTTGTCTCAGATAATACAGATTCGAGATGGGGAAGGAGACGACCTTATATTTTTGTTGGTGCCATATTAAGTGGAATTTTATTTGTCATCCTATGGCAATTAGATCCAGAGAATACTCAAAATTATAACTTTTGGTATTTCCTTATTTTGTCTATGGTTTTTTTAATTGGAAATACCATGTTCGCAACACCATTAATTGGTTTGGGCTATGAAATGACCTCAAACTATAATGAACGTACGCGATTAATGGCATCCTCTCAAATTATGGGTCAAATTGCTTGGATGATTGTACCTTGGTTTTGGGTTATAATTGCTTCTCCAGATATGTTGCCAATTGGCGCTGAAGAAATTAATAGAATTGCTGAACTTGGACTAAGTGATGAAGAAACTCAAAAAGCCACGCTACAAGCATTACAAGCAAATGGTGTACGTAAACTATCTATAATTGTTGGTGCAATTTGTATTGTTTTAGGTGTGCTGCCAGCTCTTTTCTGTAAAGGAATAGATGCCGCTAATATGGAAAACAGAAAGAAAATAACATTAAAAACAATGTTATCTAATGTAAAAGATCTTATAAGAGGTATTGTGCAAGTATCAAAGAGTAAGCCTTTTGTTAAACTCTGTGGTGCAACATTTTTAGTGTTTAATGGATTCCAACTGGTGGCTTCTTTTAGCTTCTTTATTATTGTTTTTTATATGTTCAGCGGAGATTATGAAGCAGCTGGAAACTGGCCAGCTTGGTTTTCTACAGTTACGGCAATAGTTACAGCATTTTTAGTGATACCAATTATCTCGCGTATTGCAAATAAATGGGGAAAACGCGAAGCCTTTATTATTTCAACAGCAATCTCAATAATTGGTTATATACTAAAATGGTGGGCTTTTGACCCTGATAATCCATTATTGTTATTCTTGCCAGTTCCATTTATGGCATTTGGGTTGGGCGGATTATTTACCTTAATGATGAGTATGACTGCTGATGTTTGTGACTTAGATGAATTGAAAAATGGAATGCCACGTAAAGAAGGAACTTTTGGAGCAATTTATTGGTGGATGGTGAAATTAGGACAAGCCTTAGCTTTAGTTTTAGGTGGTTTAGTATTGAAATTAGTTGGTTTTGACCAAAATGAAATCGTGCAAAATGCCGAGACTATGACTCAATTGCGTATAGCTGATATAGTTATACCTGTTGTAACTGCATCTTTAGCAATTTGGGTGATGTGGAAATATAGCCTTGATGAAACAAGAGCTCGAGAAATAAAAGAAGAATTAGTAGAACGTAGAGGAGAATTATAAAATTATGTCATTTAGAGAAGAAAAATTATTGTCAATCGCAAATATTGATTTTGCTAATAAGTCTAATAAAGAATTAAGAGACTTATACAAACAAGTTTTAGAATCAGGGATGCATGGTCTATGTTTTAGTCCATATCAAGAAGGTCAAAAACCAGGAGATCAATTAACGGAAGCGCAAATACGTCGTCGCATAGAAATAATTCAGCCATATACAAAATGGGTACGTTCATTTTCTTGTACTGAAGGCAATGAGCTTATACCAAAGATTGCTAAAGAGTATGGATTGAAAACTTTTGTTGGTGCTTGGTTAGGGGATGATTCAGAAATTAATGAGAAAGAATTGAATGGATTAATTAAATTATCAAACGAGGGATATGTTGATTTAGCCGCTGTAGGAAATGAGGTTTTATACAGAGGAGATTTAACTGAAGAGGAACTTTTGAGTTTTATTATCAGAGCTAAAAAAGAAATTAATAATGTGCCAGTTGGATATGTTGATGCCTATTATGAGTTTGTAGATCGTCCAGCTATAACTGATGCTTGTGATATTATATATGCAAACTGTTATCCATTCTGGGAAGGTTGCGATCAAGACTACTCTTTGGTGTATATGAAGGATATGTATCATCAAGCATTAAAGGCTGGTAACGGGAAAAAGGTAATTGTATCAGAAACTGGTTGGCCCAATAAAGGATCAAACCTTGAAGGCGCTTTTCCATCGGAAGCAAATGCGATAAAGTATTTTATTAACGCTCAGAAATGGTCTTTAGAAGAAGATATTGAGATGTTCTACTTCTCATCATTCGATGAGTCATGGAAAACTGGATCTGAAGGAGATGTAGGAGCTTTTTGGGGCATTTGGGATAAAGATGAAAAAGTGAAATTTTAGAATGTTGTAAATATTTTAGTATATTACTAATAACCCATTTATATAAATTAATA
>CALGIH010000063.1 GCA_937916035.1 uncultured Lacinutrix sp. | reverse complement strand
TTGATTATGGTCGTGAAATTGATGAGCGTAGTGCTATTTTAATTGAAAATGGTGTCTATAAAGGATTTGGTTTCTACAACCTAAACTATCAAATAAATAATATAGAAATATTAAAAAGCATTATTACTCCAATGCAACACAATAGAGACTCACAACATATCATACAAAGTTATTTACGACGAAATAAACGTTTAAAAGTGATTAAATTGAATGTCAACAACCTAAATTCTTAATCTTTTCTTACATTTGGTTTCATGGAGAATGGTAACTTAAATAATAGTCGCAAAAGCTGGAAGCGAAAGCTTCATGAAACACTATATGAAGCTGACACACCTTCTGGTGAGATTTTTAACATAGCATTATTTATTGTAATTATCGCAAGTATCGTTTTTGTGATGTTAGAGAGTATTGGAACTGTTGATGCAGAATATCATGATTTTCTTAATACAGCAGAATGGGTTATAACCATACTTTTTTCATTAGAATATATTGCCAGAGTAATTACAGTAAAAAAACCTTTTAAATACATTTTTAGTTTTTTGGGGATTATTGACTTATTATCTACCATACCAAAATATTTGTCTTTTTTCTTAATTGGTGGTGCTCATTCTCTAGTTGCGTTAAGAGCTTTGCGATTATTAAGAATCTTTAGAATATTAAAATTAGCTAGATATATTGGAGAATCTACAAACCTTACTAGAGCACTAAAAGCTAGTCGTGCCAAATTATCTGTATTTATATTATTTGTTTTTATCCTTTGTATTATACTAGGAACAATCATGTATTTAATTGAAGGCGGACAAGATAGTGGCTTTACAAGCATTCCAAGAAGTATCTATTGGGCCATTGTAACACTAACAACAGTTGGTTATGGTGATATTGCTCCAGTATCGGCACTTGGACAACTTATTTCTTCATTCATTATGCTCATGGGTTATGCTATTATTGCTGTTCCTACAGGAATAGTATCCTCAGAAATTATAAATACGAATAGACATAACGTTCCGACTAATACACAAGCATGTCCTTACTGTATGGCAAATTCGCACAAAGATAGCGCTGAATTTTGTTATAACTGCGGAAATAAATTAAATGAATAAGCACCTTATTTCCATTGTGGGCCCTACAGCTATTGGGAAAACTTCGTTGAGTATTAAGCTTGCTCAATATTTTAATTCTGAAATAATATCAGCAGATTCTCGGCAATTTTATAAAGAAATGCATATTGGAACTGCTGCTCCTTCAGAAATAGAGTTAAAACAAGCCAAGCATCACTTCATTCATCACAAATCAATAAAAGATAGTTATAATGTTGGTGCTTTTTAAAAGGACGCGTTAGCATTATTAGATAAACAATTTAAAAACCACACTGTTGTAATAATGGTTGGTGGATCTGGTTTGTATATTGATGCTGTTACAAAAGGCCTTGATAACTTTCCAAAAGTTGATGATTCAATTAGGAAGAATCTTAATGAAGAATTAGAAAAAAATGGACTCGAATCACTTCAAATTAAACTCAAAGATTTAGACTACGTTTCTTACAACAAAATTGCAATAAACAATCCACAGCGTATAATTAGGGCTTTAGAAATTTGTATTGGGTCAGGCCAACCCTATTCATCCTTTTTAAATAAAGAAAAAGTAAAGCGAAACTTTAAAACAGTATCTATTGGACTTACAGCTGAAAGAGATATCATGTATACTCGCATCAATGAACGTGTCGATAAGATGATGGAAGAAGGATTATTAGATGAAGTACAGGGTTTAATCGAATATAAAGATTTAAACTCTTTAAATACAGTTGGCTATAAAGAGCTATTTCAATATTTAGGTAAAGAGTGGGGTTTAGATTTTGCAGTCTCGGAGATAAAGAAAAACTCGCGACGTTTTGCAAAACGACAAACTACATGGTTTAAAAAAAACGACCAAATAAGCTGGTTTGACTATCAATATGAATTAAAAGAAGTCACTGATTATATCAACAAAAAAATCCAATTAGATGAATAACCTAATCGGATTTTTTAAATTAAGTGCTTAAATTAAATAGGGCAAATATTTTAAGCTTATGGATTAACTACAAGCCTGAAACCTTCCCCATGAATATTCAAGATTTCTACCTTATCATCAACTTTTAGATACTTACGCAATTTAGCGATATAGACATCCATACTTCTAGAGGTGAAATAATTATCATCTCTCCATATTTTTGTCAACGCCACTTCACGAGGCATTAAATCATTTTCATGCAATGCCAATAAACGTAATAGCTCATTTTCTTTTGGCGACAGCTTTGTTGCATCTCCTCCTTTATATTTTAAAAACCTAAGTTTCGAGTTTAAATGGAAGTTGCCTATTTCAAACTCAAATTGTTTGCTATCTGCAACACTATCTGTAGCTTTACGTTGTATGATTGCTTTAATTTTCATCAATAACACTTCACTATCAAACGGCTTGTTTAGGTAGTCGTCCGCTCCTACTTTGTATCCTTTTAAAACATCTTCTTTCATTGCTTTTGCAGTAAGAAATATAATAGGCACATCTGTATTTTTCTCACGGATTTCCTTAGCAAGTGTAAAGCCATCCTTATAAGGCATCATGACATCTAAAATACATAAATCATAATCGTCTTTCTTAAACTTTTCAAAACCTTCCATTCCGTTTTTAGCATGAACAACGTCATAATCATTCATCATTAAATAATCTTTAAGAACATTTCCAAAATTAGGATCATCTTCTACTAGCAATATTTTTTTGTTTATTTCTTCCATAATTTTCTTAGGATATTAATGGTAATTTTATAGTAAAGGTGCTACCTTTTCCTTTTTCACTTTCTACACTCACATGACCTGAATGGTCAATAACAATTCTTTTTACATAAGCCAACCCCAAACCATGACCTTTAACGTTATGCACATCTCCTGTATGTTCTCTGAAAAATTTCTCGAACACTCTATTTTGCACTGATTTTGGCATGCCATTTCCTTGATCGCTTATTTTTAATAAAATGCTGTTTCCAATATTTTCAGTAACAACTTTAATTTTTGGTTTGTCATCAGAATATTTTACAGCATTATCTAATATATTAACAATAACGTTTGTAAAATGCGTTTCGTTTGCTAAAACGGTCGATAATTGTGCCTCTAAATGCGTTTCAATATCGCCTTCTCTATTTTCAACAATAAGCTCAATATGTGATATAGCATCTTCAATAATGTCATGCAAATCAAATCGATCTTTACTTATGTTTAGCTCGTTTTTTTCAAGTTTAGATATTCTCAACACATTTTCAACTTGAGCATGCATACGCTTATTCTCATCCTTAATCATTTGCAAGTAACGCTTTACCTTTTCTTCATCACCAATTACTTTTGGATTTCTAATAGCATCTAAAGCTAAATTTATGGTTGCAATTGGAGTTTTAAACTCATGCGTCATATTATTAATAAAATCTGTTTTAATCTGTGATATTTTTCGCTGTTTTATTAATTGATAAATAGCACTTGTATATGCAATAATTATGATGCTTGTAAAAATTATTGATAACAACGCCATACCAATTATTGACGATAATATAAACTTTCTACGCTCTGGAAAATTCACATACAAAGTATACTCACTTTCATTATTATTATCTAGAAAGATTGGAACACCAAAAGTAGATTCTTCAATCAACTCAAAATTATCCGTTTGAACCTTAGTTGCTAAATCTTTATGATAAATAGCGTATTCAAAATCTATTTCAATATTATTTTCTTCTAATTTATTTGACAATAATTCTGATAATTCTCTCCTCGAAACCCTAAGATGTATAGGAGAACGTTTTGCCATGTCTTTATAGGCAGTTTCGAACATCACTTCTTTGCTTCGAGAAATTTGAACTGATTGCATCAATAAATCCTCAGGAGATATTTCTAAAGATTGATTTAAATCGTTTCCATCAATCATTTTTGATTTATTTCTACTAGAAATTCTAGTTTCACGCTCGTTAGATATTATAGTAAAATTAATACTATCTAAACCAATGTCAATGAACGATGGGGCTTTAAAATTTTCTTCTAAAATTGCGTTTTTATAAATGAGTGTCTCGTTAGAATTTAAATCCTCTTGAATAATCCAAAGGTTTCTAATGTCTGTTGTATCAACCTTAACCCCTTTTTTAGCCATTAATTCTCTGAACTTCAATGCATATTCTTTGTATTCACGTTCTTCAATGGCAGTAGACGTTGTACTCAGGACGCGTTTTACTTTATAAGTAAACTGCTCTTCTTCATTTTTTACAGTATTGTTAATGTGGTAGGCTTGAACAAAAATAATCCCTGTTAATGACAAGCTCATCAATACAACCAACAAGACAAATAACTTTTTACTCATTGCTCAAAATTAACAATTTAACATTTAGTAGATATACCATTTAACCTTACCTTAACACAAATGTTAAAATTTAGATTTTATTAGCGTTTTTTAAGAATTTTTTGATGAATGTTTATTACTTGATTTTTCGTGTCAGCCAACTCGATATTCTCAATTACAAAATTCGAAAGTTTTACTTTTTCGGCATCACTCCATTGGTTTTTTATAATAGCTTTTACTCTTTCTTCTGATGATTTATCACGCTCTATCACCCGGTTTATACGTGTTCGCTCTGTTGCTATTACTGTAATTATATAATCTAAAGAGGTGTATGTGTTATTTTCAAAAATTATAGCAGCTTCTTTTATTACATAGGGAGCATCTTGTTTTTTTAACCATCTTTTAAAATGTGAAGCAACTTTAGGATGCACAATAGTGTTCATCTTTTCAAGCAAAACAGGATCATTAAATACTTTATTGGCAATAAATGGTTTGTTCAATTCTCCTTTATAGTACGTTTCACTACCAAATAATTGAATCAACTTCCGGATAATTACTTTTGAACGCTTCATTAATAACTTCGCTTCAACATCAGCAATATAAACCGGAATGCCCAACTCTTTAAAGTAATTGGCAACGGTTGTTTTACCACTTCCAATGCCTCCTGTTAGTCCTACTATTTTTGTTGTTACTTGCATTATAGTATTATAAATTCTATTGCCTTGGTTCCTAGTCTTACATTTCTAACCTTTTCAGGTTGCTTTGTAATTACAGGAAGTAACTTATTATTTTCAGTGTCTAACTTACTGTAATCACACTCAATCCTAAAACTGTTAGTCGAAATTGTTTTATAATAATCTAAACTGGAATAAAAAGTTACTTCAATTTCTTTTGGAAAATAGTTGAGATTAACATTTTCAGGTAAATTGGTTACAACTACGGGAACCAAAAGTGATCCTTCCGTAAATTTTTTGACAGAACCAGTAACATTCACAATATTTTCGGAGTACTTTATATCTGGATTATTTTTAGGTAACTTTAAATTAATCGACGTATTAATATCTGAATTAATATCATTTAAGGCAAAAGGCATGGTTTCTATTTGAACAATAGAATCTATAGCAGCCTTTGCTCCAATTACTTTTATGAAATCTGGCTTGATTTGATAATATCCATCAACATCAAAGCCTGACACAAATGTCACATCTTCATTAAGCACAACTGGAATTGCCTTTATAAAGTAAGAATCATATTGAAAATTGATAGAATCAGGACTTATACCATTAATTGTAGTGCTTAAGTTAAATTGATTAACAACGTTTTGAAATTCGTTATTTTTAGTCCACAAATAATTCGTTGAAGATTTTTTGAGTCCCCTGAAATCTACTTGTAATTTTGGGTTCACAAAATAATATTTCAATAAGTTAAAGCCATAAGTAGTTAAAGTGACGTCAATTTCATGAAGCGAATCATGCAAAATCACATGTTCCTCAGGAACATTTAACATTTCAACATTAAAAGAGATCGTCCTGGTATAATCTTTTGAGAGTTTTGTTAGTAATGAAAACAACAAAGCTAATAAGACAAACACAATAAGAATATTAACCTTTCTGCTTTTGTATAACTTTGATAATCTCGATTTTATAATTGACATTACTATAATTTAAAAAATAGTTGTGGAAAACGTTCCTCAATTTTTGATTTTGAACTCATTAACCTTATTGTTGCTTTTAAAAAACCCGAACCATAACCCAAAAATTGAATGCTAATTGCAAATAACGACAATATTGAAACAGACGCATTTTTTGTTTTAACCATTGCCATAATAAATGCCACGAAAAAGTACCCTAAGTAGCACATGATTAGCCAATACTCTTTGAAAAAACATAGCAATAAAGCTAGTAACAGTCCTAAACAGAAAACACTTGGGAACCAATACGTGATTTTTTTTGTTTCTGGATGCCAAACATTTAGAATTGGCCGAACCAATCCAAATCTATTGACTTGTTTATAAAATTTACTCCAGGATATTCTACGTTTATGGTACACAAATGCAGTTTCAATAAGTTTCGTTTTAAAGCCTAGTTTAGTTAATCTTATTGATAAATCTGGGTCTTCACCAGGGTGAATATTACCAAAACCATTGGTAGCTTTAAATGCAGTTTTAGAAATTCCCATATTAAAACTTCTTGGCTGAAAGGTATCTACACTATTCTTTTTACCTCTTATGCCTCCTGTTGATATAAACGATGTCATAGCAAAATTAATTGCTTTCTGAATTTTGGTAAATGATTCATGTGCAGCATCTGGACCTCCAAAACAATCGACAAAATTTTTGTTTAAAGTTTTAAGCACCTCTGAAAGATAGCCTCTTGGCAAGATACAATCAGAATCTAAGATGATAAAATAATTGCCTTTGGCATGTTTCATTCCAAAATTCCTGGAATCTCCTGGGCCTGAATTGGGCTTAAAAAAATAGGTGATGTTTAATCTATCATTATATGACTTTACAATTTCATCAGATTTAATAGTTGAACCATCTTCAATAATTACAATTTCGAAATCTTTATTTCCATCAAGGAATAAAAAACTTTGAAGAAGTTCGCTGATTTCGTCAGGTCTATTATAAACTGGAATTATAAAAGAAATATCTTTTGCTGTCATACCAAACAAAGGTAATTAAACAAGATTTAAAAAAGTGCATAAAAAAAACCTCAAAACTAAGTTTTGAGGTTTTCTATATATTATTAAAAAGTA
>CALGIH010000062.1 GCA_937916035.1 uncultured Lacinutrix sp. | reverse complement strand
TTTCATATTGAGCTAATTGAAAGCCTTTCCCTAAAACACTTGATAAGCTATTATAGAAACTAGTTTCTTGTCCAGCTTTTATACGATCTAAATCTGCTTTTGAAATACCTTCGGCTTCAAAATTTGCTAACCCTTCATTGATGCCACTAAGTACGTTTTGTAAATTAGTATCAGAAAACGCTGTGACTTGCATCATAAACTGACCAGCAATTTCAGAGTTGTATTGAAACGCACTAACGTTATCAGATAATTTTTCATCTTCAACCAACACCTTGTATAATGGCGCTTTTTTTCCTTGTGATAAGTATGTTGCCAATACTTCAAGAGCATAAGAATCTGGATTATAATTAGGAACTCCTGGCCATGTTAACGTTAGTTGAGGAGCCCGAGCAAAATTATCTTCATAGTATAATTTCTTTGTTTCAGTCAAAGTTACTGGTTGCTTTTCCATATTTGGAATAGCTTCACCTTTCTTTATTTCACCAAAATATTTATTGACCAATTCTTTTGCTTGAGTCATATCAAAATCACCGGCAATAGTTAATGTTACGTTGTTTGGAACATACCAACGATTGTAAAAATCTTTTACATTTTGAAGCGTTGCATTTTGTAAATCTTCCAATGAGCCAATAACTTCCCAACTATAAGGATGCCCTTCAGGATATAAGTTTTTATCAATAACATAAAATGTATGACCATAAGGTCTGTTGTCAACGCTTTGACGTTTTTCATTTTTAACGACTTGCTTCTCTTTTGCCAAAACGGGATCTGTCACAGTATTTATAAAGTAACCAAGTTTATCAGCTTCGGCCCAAATCATTTTTTCTAAAGCATCTTTTGGAACCGTTTGAAAATAGTTAGTTCTATCTCTACTTGTAGATCCATTTGCTCCAGATCCACCAATACGTGCACTCATTTTATCGAGTCCGCCTTTGCCTAAATTCTCAGATTCTAAGAATAATAAATGCTCAAATAGATGGGCAAAGCCTGTGCGGCCTTCAATTTCTCTTGCAGATCCTACATGACTAGTTAATGCGACTGCAACCACAGGATCTGAACGATCTATGTGAAAAATGACCTGCAAACCATTGTCCAATGTGATTTTTTCATAATCAACTTTAAACTCTAATGTTTCTTTAGTAGTTTCATTTGCGCACGAGAAACTTGCTAGTAATAGGATTAGGGCAAGCGATTTAAAATGTGATCGTTTCATTAATATTTAGTGTTTAGTTTTTTTGTTTTGATAACTTTTCTTTAAGTGACTTAGTAAATGTATTTAATTCTTCTTGAGCTTTTTCAATGGCTGAATTAAGCTCAGTATTTTCTGATGGCTCAACATCTTTAATGGTTCCTAATGTTGAATCATACCAATTAGACCAAGAATTTAAAATGCTTTGTTGTTCTTCGCTATTAGCACCTTCACTAATAGCAGTATTACTAAGCGTAAATTCATCATTAAGTCTAGTTTTAGCAGCATTTAAGGTAGTGTTTATTAGTTGAATACCTATATCCTTATCTGCATTTAGTAAGGTAAAAGCACTGGCTAACGCTCCTATACCAACATT
>CALGIH010000061.1 GCA_937916035.1 uncultured Lacinutrix sp. | reverse complement strand
CAGTACAGCAATACTTCCGCAAAGAACATTTAGTAAGGTGACAAAATTAGGAAGGTGTTTTTTCAACGTTCAATCTTTTAGTTGAAGTAAAAATAATAAACTATTTCAGATTAAAGCTGCAACTTAACAATAAGTACCAAAAATTAGAGTTTATTATGTGAATTATGCATCTTTGTAAAAAATTTTGCCATTGAAAAATCGCTTACTCGCTTTACTGATATTCAGTACGTCGATGTTGTTTGCGCAAACTGCCAGAAAATACTCTAATGAGTTTATGAATATTGGTGTTGACGCAGCAGCTTTGGGTATGAGCAATGCGGTTGTTGGCCATACTGCTGATGTGAATTCAGGCTACTGGAATCCTGCAGGACTAGTGCATTTGGAAGACAGCGAAATTGCCTTAATGCATTCCAGCTACTTTGCCAATATTGCTAATTATAACTATATCGCTTTTGCAAAACCCTTAGATAATAGAAGCTCTATTGGAGTCTCTTTTATCCGATTTGGAGTAGATGACATCTTAGACACCACACAACTCATTGACGAACAAGGCAACGTGAATTATGACCGTATCAATTTATTTTCGGCGGCAGATTACGCATTGACTTTTTCGTATGCCAGAAAACTACCAATTGATGGATTGAATTATGGTATGAATGCCAAAGTCATTCGTCGCGTTATTGGAGATTTTGCGTCATCATGGGGATTTGGGCTTGATTTAGGCATCCAGTTTGAAAGCCAAAATGATTGGAAAATTGGCATCATGGTACGTGACATCACAACTACCTTTAATGCCTGGTCTATTGATGACGAGAAGTTTGCTCAAATTCAAGATGCTGTTGAAGGACAGAATCAGGAAGTTCCTGAAGGCACCGAAATTACCATTCCGAAGATACAGTTTGGAGTGTCCAAAATGTTCACCTTTAATTATGACTATACACTAAGAACAGAAGTAGATTTAAACATCCGTTTTGAAGAAAACAATGATGTTATTTCTAGCTCTTTTGCCAGTATCAATCCAGCACTAGGATTTGAGTTTGGTTATACAGATTTAGTGTTTTTACGTGCTGGTGTTGGTAATTTTCAAAATGAATTACAAATAGACAACTCTGAACAATTATCCTTTCAACCAAGCTTTGGAGTCGGTTTTAAATATCGAGGCATTCAAATGGATTATGCTTTTACAGATATTGGCGACCAAAGCGTCGCCTTATATTCCAACGTATTTTCGTTAAAACTTAATTTTAGTATCTTTAGATAATATGTTTCTTATGAAGATCCGCGTATTACTCCTATTTTGTCTTATTAGCTTTCAAATTACAGCAGCACAAACTCTGTCGCCTACTGCTGAAATCAGCGTACTAACAATTGGTCAAGGCGGCTCTTTAAACGATGCCTTTGGACATAACGGATTTAGAATAAATGATAAGGCTCAAGACATTGACATCGTTTTTGATTATGGTCGTTTCCCATTTAATGAGCCTGGTTTTTATTTAAATTTTGCACGTGGCAAACTCAGTTATTCAATTGGGGTAGATTCTTTTAAGGATGTAAACAACTTTTATGTCTGGCAAAACAGAACCATCAAAGAACAAGTCTTAAACTTAGAACAAGCTGAAAAACAAGCGCTTTATAACTTCTTACTAAACAATTACAAACCTGAAAACAGGGATTATTTATACGATTTCTTTTATGATAATTGTGCCACTATAATTAGAGATGT
>CALGIH010000060.1 GCA_937916035.1 uncultured Lacinutrix sp. | reverse complement strand
ACAAAAATCAATTTCAACAGCTTAAAACCGTTTAGAAACATCTCCCATATTTCAACTGGAAATGACAATACTATTTGGTGTTTTAATCAAGACAGTCAGCAGTTAGAATTGTTTGATTACAGAACCAATTCAACAAAAGCAAAAACACTGCCAATTGATGAAAATGTAATTCAAATTACAAGTAATTACAACACCTGCTGGCTACTTACAAAAAAGTATTTATACGTCTACAATTACTTTGGAAGCTTACTGAAAAAAATGAAAAACGATGGCTACACTTCGTTAAATGAAAGCAACGAAAATATAGTATTAAAGAAAGACAATTCTCTGTTTTATTTAAAAAACGACACAGGTAATGTAGTTCAGATAAATCTACCAAATTTGTTAATAAAACAGTTTTTTGTAACCAACGAAACCTTGTATATTTACGACGATGAATTTCTTTATCAATACCAACTAATAACCGAATAAATTATGCACGTTGCAATAGCAGGAAATATTGGCGCAGGAAAAACTACACTAACAAAATTACTCGCAAAACATTATAAATGGGAAGCTCAATTAGAAGACGTGGTAGATAATCCTTATCTAGACGATTTTTACAACCAAATGGAACGATGGAGCTTCAATTTGCAAGTATATTTTTTAAATAGTCGTTTCCGTCAAGTATTGCAAATTCATAAAAGTGGCAAAGAAATTATTCAGGATAGAACTATCTATGAAGACGCTAATATTTTCGCACCTAACTTACACGCAATGGGCTTAATGACCAATCGTGATTTTAACAATTATTCGTCTCTTTTTGAACTCATGGAATCCTTGGTAAAAGGTCCTGATTTATTAATATATCTCAGAAGCTCAATTCCGAATTTGGTGAGTCAGATTCATAAACGTGGCCGTGATTATGAAAACTCTATAAGTATTGATTATTTGAGTAGACTCAACGAGCGATATGAAGCCTGGATTCATGGTTATGACAAAGGCAAGCTACTCATTGTTGATGTTGATAATTTAGATTTTGTAGATAATCCTGAAGATTTGGGAAGCATCATCAATAAGATTGATGCTGAAATTAATGGTTTATTCTAAGTAACGCCTCATTACTGGTATGTTAAAAATCTTTTTTTTTTGCTAAAAGTGAACTATCTTAGTTCAATTGCAAGAAAAAGAAACTATGAAAATTTTAAAAACAATCACTTTAATTCTTTGTTTAGCATCCATATTAGGATGCTCCAAAGATTCTAGTACAAGTGAAGAAACCTCCTTTGCTTCTCTACCTGGAACTTGGGAAGTCACAAGTTATTCATACGAAGGCACTACAGCTTATCGCGCTATTAATACAAATGAATCTTGGAACACATCCTACGTCGGCGATGGTTGGTCATTAAACTTTAACTTTGTTTTTTCTGAAGACTCAAACGATTATATTGTTTCAGGAGATCATAATATTGATCACTATTACATTGATGAAGATGGTCAAGAGTTTTACTACGTTGGCAATCTTGAGAGAAATGAGTTAGGCACTTTTATTAGAAATGGGACTACAAGCATAACTTTTAATGAGGATGGCGAATTCAAAAGTGGAACCATCCAAGAGTTGAGTGAAACCACACTCAAATTTAATATGAGTGAATCAAGCTCAGAGACCAATTCAGATAATGTTCTGGTTTCCAAAGTAAGAATCGAAACCTATATTTTGAATAGAATCAATTAAGAAGCACAAATAAGCTAGTTTCCTATTATTTATTATTATAAGATTTCTTACTTTAGTGGTATAATCAACATTCATTTTTCTTTACCACTAATCAATATTATGAGAAATATTATTCTATTACTTAGTTTCGCACTAAGCACGACTTTTGTGTGTTCTCAG
>CALGIH010000059.1 GCA_937916035.1 uncultured Lacinutrix sp. | reverse complement strand
AACAGGTTTTATTACAAATAAAAAAGAAGGTGCTTATTTAAGTTCAAACAAAGGTCAAACAGAAATGGCGACTTCAATAAAGGAAGCTGTCCTAAAATATAGAAACAGTCTTACTGGCGTAGATGATAATTTAATAATTGGTAATTCTGGTGAAATATATTCAAATAGTAGTAATTCTGAAACGTATCCTGACATCACGTTCAAAGTTCAAATTGCTGCCAGTACCAGAAATTTAGAGACTAAAGCATATAATTTTAAAGGATTACAAGATATTTCAAGAGAACAAAAAAATGGTGTTTATAAGTATTATTATGGTTCTACTTCAAATTATAGTACCATAAAGGCGCAAAAACTAGAAGCTTTGGAAAAGGGTTATAGTTCCTGTTTTATTGTTGCTATAAAAAAAGGGGAACAAATCCCTTTAAGTGATGCCTTGAAAACATCCTCTAATTAGAATTATTCTTAAAAAATTAATTGCTAATTTTGTCACTAATCAAATAAGCAACCTGTGAAAATTTCTAGAGAAGTAAAAACTGCCATTTTAGTTATAGTAAGCACAATTCTTGTTGTTTTTTTATTCAACTATTTGAAAGGTCAAAACTTGTTGGATTCCTCAAGAAAAGTTTTTGTTGTTTACGATAATGTTGAAGGTTTGGCATCTTCAAGTCCCGTTACTTTAAATGGACATACCATTGGACGTGTTCAAGAAATTGGATTTACTACTGATGGTACTGCAAAAATAAAGGTCTTACTTTCTATTGAAGATGATATTCAGTTTTCTAAAAACAGTATAGCAGAACTTTATGATACAGGTCTTATTGGTGGAAAAGGAATAGCAATTATCCCAGCATTTGACGATGATGAAGATGCCATGTCTGGAGATGAATTAGTCGGTGCTTCAAAGTCTGGAATTATGGCGATGGTTGAAGAAACGTTAGCGCCTCTTCAAGATAAAATAGGAGTTCTATTAGTTAGTGCAGATTCCTTATTCACAAACATTAATGATGTTTTTGATAAACCAACAAAAAATAGCTTAAAACGCGGAGTTTCTGAATTAGAAGGGACTATTTCTTCTTTTAAAAACACATCTATAGCCTTAAATCAATTAATTGTCAATAATAAGGGGAAGCTAGATAATACTCTTACTAATTTTGAAGATGCATCTGCAAATATTTCAAACATCACAGATTCTATTGCAAGTACCAATTTAACTAAGACCATTAGCGATTTACAAACAACTATTGGTAACTTTAACAACTTACTTTCTAGCATTGAAAATGGTGAAGGTTCCATAGGAAAACTTTTAAAAGACGAAGGTCTGTACAATAATCTGGAAGGAGCAACCAAACAAATGGAGGAATTACTTCAAGATATGAAGCTAAATCCTAAACGTTACGTACATTTTTCATTATTCGGAAAAAAAGCAAAGGTATATGATGAAGAGGGTAATGAAATCAAAGAAAAAAAGAACTAATTATGGAGTACTTACCTAATATCCTTTTTGCTATTATTCTCGTTTTTGGGATCGGATATTTTGTTAAAAACATAAGCAATCTAAGACGTAATATTAAATTAGGTCATGATGTTGATGTGTCTGATAACAAGCCTCAACGTTGGAAAAATATGGCTATGATTGCTCTAGGCCAAAGCAAAATGGTAAAACGACCAATTGCAGGTTTTTTACACATAATTGTTTATGTAGGCTTTGTTATTATCAATTTTGAAGTTCTAGAAATTATCATAGATGGTTTGATTGGTACTCATCGTATCTTTTCAAGCTTAGGTAGTTTTTATGGCTTTTTAATTGCTTCTTTTGAAATACTAGCAGTTCTAGTATTCGTAGCAGTAATCATATTCTGGATTAGAAGAAATGTTATCAAGTTAAAACGTTTCTGGAATCAAGAAATGACAAGTTGGCCAAAAAACGATGCCAATTACATTTTGTATTTTGAAATGGCGCTTATGACATTATTCTTAGTCATGAATGCAACTGATATTCCTTTTCAAGAAATGAACTCAGGAAACATTATAAGTCAATTTATAGCACCTTTGTTTGAAGGTTTATCAGAATCAACAGTACACCTTATTGAACGTTCGGCTTGGTGGTTGCATATTGTCGGTATCTTAATATTCTTAAACTATTTATACTTCTCTAAGCATTTACATATTCTGTTGGCTTTTCCAAACACCTATTATGGAAGTGTAAAACCAAAAGGACAATTAGACAATCTAGAAGCAGTTACCAAAGAAGTAAAAATGATGATGGATCCAAGTATCGATCCTTTTGCTGCTCCAGAACCTGGAACCGAAAACAATGTTCCTGCAAAATTTGGAGCAAGTGATGTGCAAGACTTGAATTGGGTTCAGTTACTTAATGCTTACACATGTACTGAATGTGGACGATGCACTAGTGAATGTCCTGCGAACCAAACAGGTAAGCAATTGTCTCCAAGAAAAATAATGATGGACACGCGTGATCGCTTGGAAGAAGTAGGTAAAAATATAGATGCCAACAAAGGCGAGTTTAAAGATGACGGTAAACAATTATTAGATTATTATATAACTCGCGAAGAACTTTGGGCTTGTACTTCATGCAACGCTTGCGTTGAAGCTTGTCCAGTGAGTATAGACCCATTATCAATTATTATTGATATGAGACGTTATTTGGTTATGGAACAGTCCGCTGCTCCAACAGAATTGAATAATATGATGACTAACATTGAAAACAATGGAGCACCTTGGCCATATAATCAAATGGATAGATTAAATTGGAAGGATGAATAATGCAAACGAAAACACGTGAATTGCAAACGGTTTATGATAATACTTTTTTTAGTTTCTTTTGCTGATCAAGCAAGGGCTCAAGGCTACCAAAAAGATTCATTGCAAATTAAGGTATACACCAAAATTGAATATGTTAATTATAGAACTAAATCCATAAAGGTCACCAGGGTTTTTTGCAACTATTGCTCAGAATTACAGACAGAAAAAATAAAAGAAGAAGCGTTAAGGTTAGCATATTTGGCAAGAAATAATAAGGAATATATTCTTAACAATGGGACTAAAAAGTTAGCCATGTACATAAGAGTTTCTAAAAAGGATTTTCTTGCTTTAAAAGAAGATGAAATTGACAACTAACAAAGATTGAAAATAGTATTATGAGTAAAAATGATGACAATAGCTTATTAAATGAAGCGACCGAAAATGGAGAAAAAATAAGTCCTGTATTGGCAGAAGGTGTAAAAAATTATCTAATTGATATCGATGGAACCGTTGGAGAAGATATACCAAATGAAGAGCCAGAACGTATGCTAACTGCAGAAGTTTATCCAGATGCCCTTGAAACCAGTAACAAATGGTATGCCGATGGTCATAGAATTTGTTTTTTCACCTCTCGTACTGAAGCTCATAGAGAAAATACGGAAATTTGGTTAAAAAAACACGGTTTTAAGTACCATAGCCTATTAATGGGAAAGCCTAGAGGAGGCAATTATCATTGGATAGATAATCACATAGTAAAAGCTACAAGATATAAAGGGAAATTTACAAACCTTGTTGAAAAAGATGTAACCATTGAAGTTTTTGACGATGGTCAACACGATTAACAAATTCCTGAGAAAGCAGGAATCTCATTATTATAAAGAGATATTATGAGTGAAACACTAAAAGTGCCAACAATGGCAGAGTATATGGCTCAAGGAAAACAACCAGAAGTGTTGTTTTGGGTTGGTTGTGCTGGAAGTTTTGATGATAGAGCAAAAAAAATAACTAAAGCCTTTGTGAAGTTACTTAACAGAGCTAATGTAGAATTTGCTGTTTTAGGAACGGAAGAAAGTTGCACAGGAGATCCTGCCAAACGTTCCGGAAATGAATTTTTGTTTCAGATGCAAGCAGTTACAAATATTGAAGTGCTAAATGCATACGAAGTAAAGAAAATAGTTACTGCTTGTCCGCATTGTTTTAATACACTCAAAAATGAATACCCTTCACTAGGCGGTGATTACAAAGTAATGCACCACACACAATTTCTTAAAACACTTTTAGATGAAGGTCGATTAACGATTGAAGGTGGGAAATTTAAAGGCAAACGTATTACATTCCACGATCCTTGTTATTTGGGTCGTGCTAACAATGTCTACGAAGCACCAAGGGATTTAATTAGAAAACTTGATGCCGAATTGGTAGAAATGAAAAGCTGTAAGAGTAGAGGGTTATGTTGTGGAGCAGGTGGAGCACAAATGTTTAAAGAACCAGAAAAAGGTGATAAAGATGTTAATGTTGAACGTACAGAACAAGCTTTAGAAACTAAACCCGATATTATAGCAGCTGGTTGTCCATTTTGTAATACCATGATGACAGACGGCATAAAATCCAAAGATAAAGAAGGCGATGTCGCTATCATGGATATTGCTGAATTGATTGCAAATGCTCAAGATTTATAATTTTTATTTTTCCTACAAAGTCAGGAATCCACAAATGAAAAATAATATTTAAAATGCTAGTAGATTTCAATACATTACCAGAAACTTCTCGAGTTTGGATTTACCAAGCCAATCGTTCATTTACTGAAAATGAAATAGAAGAAATCAAATCTAAATTAGACGTGTTCATTGAGAATTGGACGGCTCATGGCAGTGATTTACAATCAGGCTATGAAGTTAAATATAAGCGCTTTATAGTCATTGCATTAAATCAAAACTTGAATGTGGCTACAGGCTGTTCTATTGATGCTTCTGTTCATTTTATTCAACAATTAGAGAAAGAATACAATATTGATTTAATGGATAAAATGAATGTTTCTTATAAACAAGGTGAGTATGTTGCGTATAAAACTTTAATAGATTTCAAAAAGATGGCTAAGCAACGAGCAGTATCTAAAAATACAATTGTTTTCAATAATCTTGTGGCCAATAAAGCCGAATATTTAGAGAATTGGGAAGTACCAGCTAGTGAAAGCTGGCATAGTCGGTTTTTAAAATAGCGAACTTTATTGTTATAACTGTTAATTACATAAG
>CALGIH010000058.1 GCA_937916035.1 uncultured Lacinutrix sp. | reverse complement strand
CCATTAAACACTTCTCTTGAAAAGTTGAGTTGTGCATATGTGTTTTCGTATAACTTCATGTAGTTATCTTCAAAAAATAAGGTGCTTACTAAATTTACTAAAGGAGAAATAGCATTGTTGCTAAACTGCTGTGTGGTGACACCTCCAGATATGCTTATGCTTTGGTCGTTTAAATCATTAAACTTGTAAGTTGCATAGAGGATGCCTCTAAAACGTTTATCACTTAAACCATAGCCAAAAGTGCTACCAATAGAAAAGTATTGTCTGAATTCGTCATAGTTTTTTCTGAAATTAATGCGCATACTATTATTATAACTTTGTACTGTATTAAAATTCAAGCCAGATAAAGGACCACTAATACTGAAATATTTGTCTTTATAGGAGTTTTGATAATTATATCCCGAAATGATAGTATTAATTTTAAAACGATTGCTTTTTGCATCGATAGAATCGAGATACGTTTTAGATTTTCTTACTATTTGAATACTACCCTTAACCACATAATCGTCTGATTCTTCTTTGGTTAAAGGAATAGGTCGAATGGCGCTCCAATAGGTAGAATCTTTTTTGTTGGCTTCATTTTCAAATGATAAAATTTCTTTCCCGAAGCTTTTTTTGTCAAAATTTGGCTGAAAATTATAGTTGCTATACACAGCCGAAAAACGCCCTGCTCCATGGATGCCAAAGATGCCATAAGCAAAATCAATTTGTTGAGAGATAAGCACCCAAAATTGCTCTGTATCTGAATAGCTGAAAGTTTGTGTGAGCGAAATGGTATCTGCTACAGGAATTTGTGCTTGCTGCCCTGTAATGAGTAATTCTAAAGCATAAATAGACCATTGGTCTTCAACAATATAAATAGTTCCAGAGAAAATACGATCGTTTTCACGTTTTGGAATGACTTTAATTTTGTTGATTAAATTGCCTTTGTCATCATAAAACACGCCATCAAGTTTGTAGCGATAATAGTTAAACGCATAATCTGCAATTGGAGATACCATTTGGTTGCCTAGCTCTATAGTGTTGTTATAAAAGTTAAAATCAATGTCCATAGCAGTATTAAAACTAAAGCCATTATCATTACCACTTACTTTAGAGGCTACAATTTTTTCCTTTAGGTTATCAGGACTCTTAAAATCAATTTTTGAAATGGTTTCAGATAAATAAACAATGCCGCTTCTGGTAGAATCTAAGCTTCCATCAAGGTCACCAACGTCTTGACCAAAAATTTTATCAGGCACATCTTCAATTTTTATAAGTCCGCGAGAGTAGAAGTCGGCTTTAAACTCAGCAACCTTTTCAAGCATTTGTTTTCTGTTGTCAATCGCTGCTCTAATAATTCGATCTGCTGGATTTTCGTTAGCGTTAATAACGACTTCATTAAGTGTTACATTTTCTTCTTGAAGCGTCACATTCAACTCATAAGGAAATGCTGTGATATCAATGGTTTTCTTTTCGGTTTTAAACCCTAAAAACTTAAATACAATAGTGCAGTTGCCAGTTTCAGTGATGTTTAGTTCGTAATTGCCATCATCGTTACTTGTGGTGCCTTTGTAAGTGCCTTCAACATATATATTTACAAAAGCTAAGGTGTCATTTTTAGTGTCTGTTACGCTTCCAATAATTTGAGAAAACACAACGGTATTAAAACATACAGCTAGTAGAAGAAGTATTTTTTTTATCATGTAGATTGATTGATGGTTATAGTAGTATAGACACTTTTATATTGCAAAAGTTTGCCTATGCCTTTGGCAAAAATAACTATTAATCGTGCAAAATCTTGTTAGAGGTATCTTAAAATTACTTAAAATTTTTCTTAACCCTAGCTAAGTCACGCTTGTTGTCTCTATCCTTAATAGTGTCGCGCTTATCATAGAGCTTTTTACCCTTAGCTAAGGATATATCGAGCTTTGCATAGCCTTTTTCATTGACAAACAAGCGAAGCGGAACAATGGTTAAACCTACATTTCTAACTTCTTTTTCAAGTTTTTTAAGTTCGCGTTTGTTGAGCAATAATTTACGTTCGGCTTTTGGTGCATGATTGTAATAATTACCATATACATATTCTTCAATAGTCATATTGATAATAAACAATTCGCCTTGTTCATTAAATTCACAAAAACTTTCAGAAATAGAAGCTCTACTTTCTCTAATAGACTTAATTTCGGTCCCAGATAACACAATGCCAGCAGTATATTTATCGAGTAATTCAAACTCAAATTTGGCCTTTTTGTTTTTTATGTTAACGGTGTTTTTCATTGCCTTCAAAACTACATAATTTTATTAAGCCATAAACTGTTATGAATTGATTAATTTTACGACAAGTTTATAAATTCAATGTTTCATGCAGAAATTAATATATATCGTTACAGTTTGTTTATTAGTCTTAGCTTGTAAGACCGAAACACCATTAACAGCTCAAGAAGTTATTGAAAAGACACTAGAAGTTTCTGGTGGTGACAAATACTTAAACGCTGAAATAGATTTTGATTTTAGAACTATGCATTATCGCTCTGCTAGAGGCAGTGGTAAATTTCAATATGAGCGTTAGTTTAAAGATTCTATTGGAGATATAAAAGATGTTTTAAACAACGATGGTTTTCAACGTTATATAAATAATGAATTGGTTGAAATCCCAGATAGTATGGCTGTAAAATATACAAGTTCTGTAAACTCA
>CALGIH010000057.1 GCA_937916035.1 uncultured Lacinutrix sp. | reverse complement strand
GCCATATCACGCATTCTCTGATAGGTTTTATCACTTAAAGTCATAGCTGGAGCTACTGTAATTGAATCTCCAGTATGAATTCCCATTGGATCCATATTTTCAATAGAACAGATTATTACAACATTGTCATTTGAATCACGTAATAGTTCAAGTTCAAATTCTTTCCAACCAATTAAAGCTTTATCAATCATAACTTCATGAATTGGTGAAACTTCCAATCCGCGAGTTAGCAATTCATCAAAATCTTTTTCTTCATGCACAAAAGAAGCACCAGCTCCACCAAGTGTAAATGAGGCTCTAATTACTAATGGAAAACCGAACTCTTGAGCTATCTCTTTACCTTTTAAATAAGACGTCGCAGTTGCCTGAGGTGCCATTGGAATACCAATTTTAAGCATTAACTCTTTAAACTGTTCTCTATTTTCAGTAATATTTATAGCTTCAATATCGACACCAATAATTTCTACATTAAAATCATTCCAAATACCTTTTTCATCAGCTTCAATACATAGGTTTAGAGCAGTTTGTCCTCCCATTGTTGGTAATACTGCATCAATTTGAGGATGTTCTTTTAAAATTTTAACAATAGATTTTGTATTCAGTGGCAAAAGATACACATGATCTGCCATTGAAGGATCTGTCATTATGGTCGCTGGATTAGAATTGATAAGGATTGTTTCAATTCCGTCCTCACGCAAAGATCTTAAGGCTTGGGTTCCAGCATAATCAAATTCACATGCTTGACCAATGATGATTGGTCCAGATCCAATAATAAGTATGGATTTTAGGTCTTCTCTTTTTGGCATTAGTAATTATTATGTTTGTTATAAAATTTCTCAAAAATAGGTAACGACAGGGTGTAAAAAAAGGCGTTACGACTAGTAACACCTTTAATATATTAACAATTGTTAATCATTATTTTTTATGTCTTAACTCAGAAGATACAGTTAATTTCTTTCTTCCCTTTGCTCTTCTACGTGCAAGTACTTTTCTACCATTAGCAGATGCCATTCTTTCCATGAAACCATGTTTGTTTTTTCTCTTTCTCTTTGACGGCTGAAACGTTCTTTTTGGCATCTTTTATTATATTTTTATAAACTAATATTCTTTTTGTAAGTTGAGAGCTGTCTCAAAACTGGGTGCAAATATACAAAGCCTTTTTTATTTCACAAGCCTAAAATTAAAAATATTTATAATTGTTTTTATTACCTTTGCTTTCTGAAATTTAAATACAGAAAATGTACAATAAAAACATAAAATTAGTTATTGCGGTTTTAATTATTGCCTATGCTGTTTACCAATTCATTGAAGGCTTTATTGGTAATGGAATCATGTTTATTTTCCTTTCTTTAATATTCATTTTTCTTTATTTTAAGAATGAATTTATCCTCTTTTCTTTTTTAAAATTACGTAAGCAAGATTTTGATGGTGCAAAAAAATGGTTGGATAAAATTAAAAACCCACAATCAGCCTTAACAACTAAGCAGCAAGGTTATTACAACTACCTCAATGGTATAATGGTCTCACAAACCAATATGAATGAAGCTGAAAAGTACTTTAAAAATGCTATTTCCTTAGGCTTAGCAATGGATCATGATTTGGCAATGGCAAAATTGAATCTCGCTGGAATTGCCTTTACTAAAAGACGTAAACAAGAGGCTAGTATATTATTAACTGAGGCACAAAAATTGGATAAAAGAGGCATGTTGACTGATCAAATAAAAATGATGAAGCAGCAAATGAAAAAGGCTTCTATGCCAAGTCAGCATTATGGCACACCAACATCAGCTAGACAAGGTAGAAAGAGTCGACGCTAATTAAGGTATAAAAAAAGCGCTGAGAAATCAGTGTTTTTTTTATGTGTATTATTTAGTTATATCAAGGCTTTGAATAATAACCTTTCTCTGGGATTTTAATAAAATATTCTTTACGAGAGTTATTATTCAGAAAAGGTTCTCTCAGCCAAGGATTATGAATTTTTAGAATTTTGTAGTTAATACCAAATTGTTCGGAAAACTTAACAAAATCTGTAACAGCTGTATCTACTGCAACTTTATAGGATGGAATAGTTTTATATAGGTCTTTATGTCTGAAATTAAAACCATATTGCTCTGGATGGTTTAATATTTCTTTCAAAGCTACAATTCTAAACATATATCTTCCTGTTTCTTCACCAAGTAACAAATCATAATAATCTTTCACATTCTGATCTTTTAAACGGTTTGAAACACCAGCCATTCCAGCATTATACGACGCAGCAGCAAGTGTCCAAGAACCAAGCTTTTCTTTAGCTTTTTTCAAATAATCGCATGCAACTTCAGTTGCTAATTCTAAATTATAGCGTTCGTCTACATTATCATTAACTTCCAATCCATATTCTCTTCCAGTGGTTGGCATAATTTGCCAAACACCTCTTGCTCCTGCAGAAGACACCGCATTGGTTAAACCACTTTCTATCACAGCTAAATACTTAAAATCGTCCGGAACTCCATGTTTTTTTAAGATAGGCTCTATAACAGGAAAGTACTTATTGGCACGTTTAAACATCAATAAAGCATTCGATTGCCAATAAGTGTTTACCAACAATTCACGATCCATACGTTCTAAAACATCAGGATCACTTAACGGCATTGGTTCTTCTGCGAAATTTAAATTATCAGGAACGTTTAATGCATAAACGTTGTAGTCGTTAATAATTTTCTTTTCTAAATTGTCATCACTTGGAGCATCTTGCACTGCAAAAATAAACAGCGCAGATAAACTTAATAATCCAAGACATGCCAAAATATTTTTAATTGTCTTCATCATTTTAAAAAGTTTATTAAGCACTAAAAATAAGGAAAAAACTGAAACAGAACTAAATTTTAACTAAGAATCAATTTTGGGAGATTCTCATTAAACCACTTATATTTATTAATAATCATAATATGTGTACCTCCTTTTACTGGAATACAATTAGAA
>CALGIH010000056.1 GCA_937916035.1 uncultured Lacinutrix sp. | reverse complement strand
TTGAATCAACACCTACTGCCTCAATCTTTAAGAAATACATGCCACTTGATAATTGCTGTAAATTAACAGGATTAGATGGTTGGATGTTAATGTCAACAACCAATTTACCTAACATGTCATGAATATATAAATGCGCATTTTCAACGTCATTTGGGAACAATACCTGTAAATATAATGTTACAGGATTTGGAAACAGTTTGAACTCCGTTTGCTCTGAATTCTGATTACTTAATCCAGTTTCTAAGGCAATACTCAAATCAGGAATTCCGTAACCTAAAAAATAATCTGGAGTTGTATATTGTGAAGCAGACTCTCGAACTAGCTGCATCATTTCGGCATTGGTTAAATCTGGTAATGCTTGCCTTAAACACGCCAAACCTCCTGCCATAATTGGAGAACTAAAAGAGGTTCCGCTATTTTGTACAATCACATTATCTGGACCAATTACATAGGGCGTTCTTCCTCTGGCAACAACATCTGGTTTTTGTGAAGGTTGTATTGCACTTCCTTGAGAACTGAATGATGCATAAATCCCATCTTCATCAACTGCTCCAATAGAAAAAACACCCTGAGAATCAGCAGGTGCATTAACACCTGAAGCTCCAGAATTTCCAGCAGAATTTACCAACAACATGCCTTTTTCAAAAGCAATATTCGCGCCTCTAGTAATAAATGCTGTAGTACCATCTAAATCGCCTGATGTGTAACTATAATCTGGATTATCATAACCCTTATAACCTAAGGATGTGTTAATAATATCAACGCCTAAACTGTCTGCACGCTCTGCTGCTTCAACCCAATAACTTTCCTCTACAGGATTTTCGCGCTCTGCTTCTTCTGTTCTAAACACATAATAGGATGCATCAGGAGCAGTACCAACATATTCATCTTGAAGAAATCCAGCCATCGTACTTAATACTTTTGTACCATGAGTGTTCCCTGTATAAGCATACACATTTGCTGTTCTATTTACAAAATCATAGCCATTTAATAGCTTTCCAGCAGCTCGTAATCTTTGAAATGCTCCCATTGTATTCACATTCGGGAAACCAGCATCTAACACTGCAACTGTGACTCCTTCTCCCGTATAATCTAATTCATGCAAAGCATCAGCGCTTATCATCTCCACTTGGTTTTGTGCATTGCCATATTCAAAATCAACCAAAGCATCTTCAACGCTAAACTTATCTGTAGAATTATTTGTTTGAATTGGTGCCAAGTTTAAAGCGTCGTTTGCGAATTCAATCGAAGCAACAAAACTAAAATCTAACAAATCATTGATATCAGATTCATTACCCCTAACATGAACAGTATTAAACCATTTAGATTTTGCCAAAACCAATATTCCTATTGCATTTTTAACCTGTGTGATATAACTTGCAGTAACAGGAACATCGCGCTCATCAATAGCAACATTGTGGTTAGCTTTTCTATTTAACGCTTTTTGAGAAAGAATAGTTAAGGGGTTTGCGATAGCATTAACAACCTCTTCTTTATCAGCAAAGTAAACCCATGCATCTTCTTGTGAGAACATGATACATTGAAAGAAAATGAAACTAATAAACAGTAATTTCTTTTTCATTTATTAATGATTTGGTATTTGCAAGTTAAGAAATTACTCCAGAACCAACTAATTCGTCATTAAGATACCAAGCCACAAACTGACCTTCGGTTATTGCTGATTGGAATTCATTAAAAGCGACATATAACCCATTACTCACTTTATGAAGTTTTGCTTTTTCTAAAGATTGTCTGTATCTAATTCTGGCCATGACTTCTAGTGTTTCACCAACTTGAAGTGATAAATCCTGACGAATCCAATGCAATTCTTCATTGGTAACAAACAACACTTTTTTGTATAATCCAGGATGCGACTTTCCTAGTCCAGTATAAATTACATTCTCGTTGACATCTGTATCAATAACAAACAAAGGCTCTATGGTTCCACCAACTGCAAGGCCTTTTCGTTGTCCTTTAGTAAAATAATGCGCTCCTTGATGCTTTCCAACAACTTTACCGTCTGTAATATTGTAATTCATTTTTCGAGATTCATAAACCAGTTGCTCTTCAATAGAATCAAAATTTGGAGCTGTTTGTAAATACGATTCATAATCTTTTGGAATTTCAACAATGACACCTTCTTTAGGCTTAAGTTGTTGCTGTAAAAAATCTGGAAGTTTTACTTTACCAATAAAACACAAACCTTGAGAATCTCTTTTCTCTGCTGTAATTAAATCTTGCTCAGCTGCTATTTGTCTAACTTCTGGTTTTGTAAGTCCGCCTATTGGAAATAATGTTTTTGACAACTGCTCTTGTGATAACTGACATAAAAAATAGGATTGATCCTTATTATCATCTTTCCCTGATAATAATTGGTAGATGGTTTCAGCCTCTTTTTCAAAAGACCCTTTTCTACAATAGTGCCCAGTTGCAACAAAATCTGCTCCAAGATTGATCGCAATTTTCATAAAGACATCAAACTTAATTTCTCTATTGCAAAGCACATCTGGATTTGGCGTTCGGCCTCGCTCATATTCATTAAACATATAATCTACGATACGTTCTTTATATTCTAAACTTAAATCAACCGTTTGAAAAGGGATTCCTAATTTTTCAGCAACAAGCATCGCATCATTGCTGTCTTCTAACCAAGGACATTCATTAGAAATAGTTACAGAATCGTCATGCCAATTCTTCATGAATAAGCCAATGACATCATAACCTTGTTCTTTTAAAAGAAATGCTGCAACGCTAGAATCTACACCTCCAGAAAGTCCTACTACTACTCTTTTCATTGTCAGTTTTAAGAACGGCAAAGATACAATTTTTCTATAATAGGTACTTAATTGTAAGTTAATGATCAAAAAAATTAAGAAAATTTTGTTTAAGTTTAATATAAATTTATTAAACATATCATATATTTGTTTCAACTTTGTTGAAAATTGATAAACAAAAAAATTAAGAACAATGAAAACAACTAATCATCTAAAAAAATTCACATTATTATTAGCTGTTCTATTTATGGCTTATTCATGTAATAATGACGACGACAACACAACAGAGTCTCAATCGACAACAATTACATCTATAGCAAGTGCTTCTGGAGATTTAAGTATTTTAGTTGCAGCTTTACAAAGAGCAGGATTAGATACAACTCTTGATACAGCAGGTTCATTCACTGTTTTTGCCCCAACAAATACAGCGTTCGAAAATTTCTTAGCAGATAATAATTTTAATGCTTTAGAAGATATTCCATTAGATGTATTAACTCAAGTATTACTTTACCATGTTATTGCAGGTGAGGCATTTTCAACATCATTAGTAATAGGTTATGGCAATACTTTGGCTACTAAGTCAGGAGCAGGTGAAAATTTAAGTATCTATATTAACACTTCAACTGATGTTAATTTAAACGGCGTTTCAAATGTAACTACAGCAAATGTAGATGCTTCAAATGGCGTTATACACAACTTAAGTTAGCATTTTAATAAAAAGATTAAATTTAAGTAATTAATCAGAAAGAATAAAAGAGAGGATTAAGATTAGTATACACGGTGAAGCTACCTTAACAGTCTCAAAAGGTAGAGTAAGTAATATAATCAAGCCGCAAATGATGTTATTCATGCTATTGACAAAGTAATTTTACCTCAACTATAATTATAAAGACATTGAGATTTGGTTGGTTAGTAAATCTTGATTAGTTGGTTGTTAGTCATAGACGTAACCTTATGTCTATGTAAAAAAAAGCTCCTTAGAAATAAGGGGCTTTTTTGATTTCTTACTTATTTTTCTTTTTGAGTTTAGTAACATAAGTGAAATCTTTTTGTTCGATGAGTTTATTATTCTCATAAAATTTCCACACACCAGTTTTCTTACCACGTTTGAATTGTCCTTCAGACAATAACTCCCCTTTCCCATTAAATGCTTTTGAAACACCATGAAGCTCGTTATTCTCATAAATGAACGTTTTTAATACGACTCCTTTTAGTGAATACACTTCAGACAAACCCTCTATTTTTCCATCAATGTAAGTTGTCTTTTCTGCTAACTGACCATTGTCATAATACACTAAACGTTCGCCTTGTAATACCCCTTTATCATCATAGATTTCCGCGGTCATTATTTTATCAGAATTTTTGTGGTAATACACCCATTTACCAACATAAGTCTTACCAACCATTTTACCATCGCTAATCGATTTACCTCTTGAAGTTAGAAACTTCACCTCTGCACTGTCGTCATTAGCATTAAATAACTTGGTAGCTGATAAAACACTCTTCTTTTTCACAAGCTTATAAAATTTGAATAAGCCAATTTCTTTACCATGGTTAAATTCACCTTCATAGCGAACTTGTTGTGTGTCATCAAAATTCTTCTTCCAAATGCCATGGCGATTTCCATCAGCATCCATCTGATTATTGTTTTGTGCAAAAGCAATAATTACAAAAAAATGTGCGAAAAGAACAATTACTTTTTTCATTTGTATTTACATTGATTAGTGGATTCCACATCAACTGCGGAATGACAACGCTTCTATTTGTAAATTAACGTTTTTGCCTTAAAATAATTGTAGTACAAAAAAAGCTGCCAAGATTGGTGAGGATAAACTATTTAAATAAATGAAACTGATGATTTAAACCCTTCCGTCTTTCAATTTAAAAAACTAAAAGCCACCTTCCCTTATTAAGGGAAGGAGCTTAATAGGTCTATTTTTTTCCTTTTTGTATTCGTTTTTGCTCTTCTGCCTTTTCCATCATTTCTGACATTTTTTTAGCAAATTTACCCTGTTTTTTAGGCTTGGATTTATTTACTTGAATTTGAGCATGAATTTTATCTTCATCTAAGATGTAATTCTTAATCACTAACATGATACCAATTGTAATTAAGTTAGAGATAAAGTAATACAAACTCAATCCTGATGCATAATTATTAAAGAACACCAACATCATTAATGGTGAAAAATAAATCATCCATTTCATCATTTTTCCCATATCTGGCATACCTTCTTGCGTTGGTTGTGATGCCATTTGTTGACCTGTGGTCATTTTCATATAAAAGAAAATTGCTACAGCAGCCAAGATTGGAAACAAACTAACGTGATCTCCATAAAAAGGAATGTGGAATGGTAATTCTGCAACGACATCATACGATGATAAATCATCTGCCCAAAGGAAGCTTTTTTGACGAAGCTCAAACGCTGTTGGGAAGAACATGAATAACGCATAAAACACGGGAAGCTGCACCAATGCTGGCAAACAACCACTCATCGGATTGGCTCCAGCCTTATTATACAAGGCCATTGTTTCTTTCTGCTTTTTCATTGCATTGTCTTTGTACTTTGCAGAAATTTCAGCGATCTCAGGCTTTAAAATTTTCATTTTTGCCTGTGACAAATACGACTTATATAGTACAGGTGACAATACTAATCTCACCAAAATGGTCATCACAATAATAGCAATTCCATAAGGTAAGAAACCACTTAAGAATCCGAATAATGGAATGAATAGGTTTTTATTAATCCATCCAAAAATTCCCCAACCAAAAGGTATACTTTCTTCTAAACCGCGTTCATATTGCTTTAGAGTTTTACTATCTGTTGGACCATAATACATGTTCATTGATTCATTCAACTCTCCTCTATCAAGTTCTAAAGGAATGGACACTGCATAGTTTTTGGTAAACAAAGTATCAACCTCTTCGTCGTTCATTAAATTTACCGACTTTAAATGTACCGACTTAAAAGGCTTGTCTGTTAGAAGAATAGAGCTAAAAAAGTGTTGTCTGAATGACATCCAGAGCACATCAACTTCAGTTTCCTCATCGTCTCCCATTTGACCCAATTTGTCAATCTTATCTTCCTCAAACTTATAAGTTAAACGAGTATATCTGTTTTCATAAGCAATACTTTTTGCTTGTCTACGTCCTTTTAACTTCCAATCAAGAACAATATCTTGGCTTCCATTAATAACACCATCCAATCCTCTAGATTTTACAGAAAAATCAAGCATATAATCGTTTGGCTTTAACTCATATCTGTATTCTAAAAACTTGGTTTCAGAAACTTTCAACTTCATTGACAATACTTGATTGCCATTATCTTGTGTTAAGGTCGGTTGAAAATAAAGATTTTGTGTATTTAGTGTTCTGTTATCTGTAGTCCCAAACTTAATATTGAAAATTGAGTTTTGGTCTTTTATAAGGTATATAGGAACCGAATCGAATCTTACAAACTTTTTTAATTTGACTTCTGTAACATAACCACCTTTGTTGTTTATTTTAAGGTAAAGTACATCATTCTCTAAAACCGTTTCTTCATCCGAATTAGCAGAATTAGCAGAATATGCAAAAGCACCTATTTTACTCTGAAGGTCAGCCATTCGCAAGGAATCCTGTGGATTACTGATACTGAAATCTTCAGACGAAGTTACAAGGGTATCTTCAGCACCTAAAGCTTCGTTTGCTTTTTTCTCAGCTTCAACTTGTTCTTGCTTAGCTTGTTCCTGAGCCTCTAATTCTTCAGGAGTTGGTTGGTTGTTATATAACATCCATAATAAAATTCCGAAAATCAGTACGAAACCTATTATGGAGTTTATATCAAATTTTTTTTCTTCCATTTACTTAATTATAAATCTTGGTTGCGCCTACTTCTATCAAAAAAGTAACCGAAAACACGTTTTATGCCATACTGACACGGTTCTTTGCTTTTTTGTATTTAAGTGCTGCTCTTACAAATGCCACAAATAATGGATGTGGATTGGCAACTGTACTCTTATATTCTGGATGGTATTGTACTCCAACAAACCATGGATGATTTGGTACTTCAATAATTTCTACCAAGCCTGTTTCTGGGTTTAATCCTGTTGCAATCATTCCAGCTGCTTCAATTTCGGCTTTATAATTATTGTTAAATTCGTAACGATGTCTGTGACGTTCCTTAATAGTATGAGTTCCATAAACTTTTGATGCTATGCTATCTGAAGAGATTTTACAATCCCAAGCACCTAATCGCATCGTTCCACCTTTTTTGGTAATGCTTTTCTGAGATTCCATTAAATCAATGACTGGATGCGTCGTGTTTGGCATCATTTCAGTTGAATTAGCATCTGATAATCCTATTACATTTCGAGCAAATTCAATAACTGCCATTTGCATGCCTAAACAAATACCTAAAAATGGAATATTTTGTTCACGTACATATCTTATAGCGTCAATTTTACCCTCAATACCACGCTCTCCAAAACCTGGCGCCACCAAAACACCATCTAAATGCGATAATTTTAGTTTTGCGTTTTGCTCGTTTAAATATTCTGAATGTATAGATTCAACATTTACTTTTACTTCATTGACTGCTCCAGCATGAATAAAAGATTCCAAAATAGATTTATATGAATCTTGTAACTCTACATATTTACCTATTAAGCCAATAGTAATTTCACTCTTTGGGTTTTTATGTCGTGATAAAAACTTGTTCCATTGTGTTAAATCTGGTGTTGCACTCTTTAATTCCAGTTTTTTAAGAACCACTTTATCCAAACCCTGTTCTAACATTAAATTTGGCACATCATAAATAGTTGATGCATCAATAGATTGAATAACTGCTTCCTCTCTTACATTACAAAATAAAGCAAGTTTACTACGTAAATCTTCTGGTAGTTCGTATTCTGTTCTACAAACTAAAATATCTGCCATCACACCACTTTCCATTAAGGTTTTTACACTGTGTTGGGTTGGTTTTGTTTTGAGTTCTCCAGCAGCGGACAGATAAGGAATTAAAGTTAAATGTATAACAATAGCATTGTGCTCACCTAAATCCCATTTTAACTGACGTACAGCTTCTATATAAGGTAAGGATTCAATATCACCTACAGTTCCACCAATTTCAGTAATTACAATATCATAATCACCAGACTTACCAAGAATTTGAACTCTATTTTTAATTTCGTCTGTAATGTGCGGAATCACTTGCACTGTTTTACCCAAAAACTCACCACGACGTTCTTTTTCAATTACGCTTTGGTAAATACGTCCTGTAGTCACATTGTTTGCTTGAGACGTTGGTACATTTAAAAAACGCTCGTAATGACCTAAATCTAAATCGGTTTCTGCTCCATCATCAGTGACATAGCATTCGCCATGTTCATAAGGATTTAAGGTTCCCGGATCTACGTTAATGTAAGGGTCTAATTTTTGAATGGTTGTTCTGTAGCCTTGTGCTTGGAGTAGTTTAGCTAAAGAAGCAGCTATAATCCCTTTTCCAAGTGAGGATGTTACTCCTCCAGTTACAAAAATATATTTGGTATTGTCTGTCATGTTGCGTTTATAAACGCAGGCAAATTTACAAAATTTATATAGTTATTTGAATATAGTTTTAGGTTATTTATAAGCCATTGTTAATAACCTTTATTTGCTTGTGATTTACGTAGAACTACGTATAGCAATTCTGATAAAAAACTAGTAACTTCGTTTAACGTCTGATTTAAGCCTGTTAGTGAGCTTGCCGAAGTATTAAAACGGAC
>CALGIH010000055.1 GCA_937916035.1 uncultured Lacinutrix sp. | reverse complement strand
GGATTTTTCCAATATCCAACAGCTAATCCTGCTAAAAATGCTGCTCCGATTAGCAGAATTATTGTAATTAAAATTGTCGTTTTTTTCATTAAGCTTTCAGTTTGTCAATATTATGCACAACTTGTTATATGTACATAAAAATAGTCATTTAAAACTATATATTACGGGATAACAACGGCTTATTGTTGTTATTATCCTTTTTTAATAGGTCGTTCATTGTGGTGTCTAGGGGACTCTTTATATCTAATAAATTACTTTGTGAAACATGTGTGTAAATCATAGTGGTTTCAGGTTTGCTATGCCCTAATAATAACTGTATGTGCCTTAAACCTACACCATTGTCTAATAAATGTGTAGCATAGCTATGTCTTAAAGTGTGTGGTGTAACTGCTTTTTTAATATTGGCTAATTGACATGATTTTTTTAAAAAACTTCGCACTGAAGAGGCACTATATTTTAAATCACTTTGACCTTCAAATAAAAACAACTTAGGCCTATAAGTGGATATATAATTATACAATAATGGCTTAAGCACCTCACTTAGTATAACAGTGCGATCTTTGCGCCCTTTACTTTGCTTTATATATACAAAATTGCGATCCATATCAATATCAGCTAGCTTTAATTGTAGTAATTCGCCAATACGTAATCCACTAGAATACAACAAGCCAATAATTGCTCTGTGTTTTAAATTTTTTGTGCACCGAATGAGGTCAATAATTTGTTCTTTAGATAAAATACTAGGCAAGTATTTACTTTTCTTTGGTCGTTTTAATTGTGAACTATCAAAAGCTTCCATATTGCAATAATCTGTAAAATATTTTAATGCACTTACACATTGTCGATGACTGCTGATGCTATAATTTTCCTTAGCCAAAATATTTTCAAAAAATAGATCGATATTCTTATTAGTCCATTCCTGTTTTGGAATTGCTTTTACATAATCGATAAAACGTAAGATGAAATGCCCATAAGAGCTAATTGTACTCTCACTAAGTCGTTTTCCTTTTAAAAAGCCCGTGAAATTTTTAAGTAATTGTTTTTTATCTTCTGGTAGTGCTTTGTAAATCTCTAAATGCGATTTTTTGGCAGGTTTCTTTGTAACAGAAATCTGCTTCTGGACAGGCTGTTTTAAGGCAGAATAATCTACATATAAACTTTTTGTTCTTAGGTGGTTAAAGAGCCCTTTCCTATTTTCGGCACTATCTATAACATAAAAACAATTATGTGTTTTAGACCATTTAACGCCTAGGTAGCCTTTAATATGTGACTTTACCGTTTCATTATATTCAAACCTAATCGCAATTTGCAATATATGGTTATGAAGCAATGGTGTAAGGTATATGGTCATTTGTTATTCAGTTTATTATTCTTCCATGGTATGATAGACATTTTGTACATCATCATCTTCTTCCAATTTTTCTAGAAGTTTTTCAACATCAGCCGCAGCTTCAGCATCGATTTGTTTGGTAACTTGTGGGATTCGTTCAAAACCAGAAGATAGAATTTCAATATCACGAAGTTCAAGTTCCGCTTGGATGGCTCCAAAGCTTTCAAAAGGTGCATAGATTAAAATACCATCGTCATCGGCAAAAACCTCTTCTGCGCCAAAATCGATAAATTCTAGTTCTACTTCCTCAGCATCTAAGCCTTCACTTGGAATTCTAAAATTGCACGTATGATCAAACATAAATACTACCGAACCTGCCGTACCTAAACTACCATCGCATTTATTAAAATAACTTCTTACATTAGCTACTGTTCTTGTGTTATTATCTGTAGCAGTTTCTACCAAAATAGCAATGCCATGAGGTGCGTAACCTTCAAAAATCACTTCCTTATAATCGCCTTGACTTTTATCGCTGGCACGTTTTATAGCACGTTCTACATTGTCTTTAGGCATATTTATAGACTTCGCATTCTGAATCACTGCACGAAGTCTAGAGTTGCTGTCTGGATCTGGACCGCCTTCTTTAACAGCCATTACAATGTCTTTACCAATACGAGTAAAGGCCTTGCTCATGGCAGACCAACGTTTCATTTTACGTGCTTTACGAAATTCAAAAGCTCTTCCCATTTAAAAAAAAATATTTTTTTGTTCCCATGTTGCACACTGAGCCTGTCGATGTGAAAGAGAGAAACTTGATTAATTATTATTGTACCTCACAAAAATAAAAAATTTAATCGTCAATTACGAGGCGTAAAACAACGATGTAATCTTTTTGTTTGAAGTTTGATAAAGAGATTGCTCCAACTTTAAAAAAAGTTTCGCAATGACCTTAAAACTATTCTTCGACTTCTACTATAGCCTCAATAGCTTCAGCCAATTTAAAGTCTTTATCAGTGACTCCATTTGCACTATGCGTAGATAGTGATATGTTTAGTACATTATAAACATTGCTCCAGTTAGGATGATGTTTTAAGGCTTCACACTCAAAAGCAATTCTGCTCATGGCACTAAAACAATCCTTGAAGTTATCAAATTCAAATTCAGCATGAATAGCATCTTCATAATAATCCCAATCAGGGAATTGAAGCATGCGTTGTTCAATTTCATTAGAAGTTAGTTTTGCCATAGTATAATTTTTATGTTTTAAAATTACGCAATTATTAAACACAAAGTGAATTAAACGTCGAGTTCTTCTAGAATTTCATTACTCTTAATTTGTAAATGCTTGGGTAGCTTGTTTTCTTTTGGAAGTACCGCTAAATAACGCTCATCATTAGTGGTATAAACATGCTTATAAATAGGTTTGAAATCCCCTAAGGTTTTAACAATATCATTGATAAACTCATCATGGTGAACCAAATCGATACTTCCTAAATGAAACAGTCCATATTTATTCTGGTTAATAAGATAGTGTACCTGTTGCGTTAGTTTATTATTAGATGTGACGTTCATTACTAAATTTGGAAAAACCTCAATAGGTAATTTTTCTTTCAGCAATAATTTTAACTCATCAACACGAGGTGAGAAAGGCCCAAAAACCATTGGAAGTCTAATAATAACGACCTTCATTTTAGGAAGCCGAAGCAACATGTTTTCAATTTTTATCTTAAAATGGCCATAAACACTATTGCTCAATGTTTTGTCATACTCATAGCTTGGGTACTTACTGTAAGCGTCAAAAACGTTGGCTGATGACAAGAAAATGAGCTTTGTTTTTGATTGTAATAGATATTCGGCAATATGTTGATGTGCAATAATCTGTGCTGCAAAGTCGCCTCGCAAAGCGGAAATAATAAGCGTTGGTTTTACGGCATTTAAGATCTCGAAAACATCGTCTTCCTCAATGTTATATCGAAAAAAGTGTTGATTTTTCTCGAACTCTTTGTTGTTTGTGTTATACGTTCCGAAAGTGTTGAAATAGGAGCAGAGCTCGTTGTAAATAGCATGACCAATAAAGCCACTTGCTCCTAAAATTAGTATTCGTGTTTTTTCTTTGATTTGAGGCATAAATCTTAAAAAATAGAAAGTTTGGTTTTGGTCGTAAATTGCTCAAGGGCTTTCATTCCTAAGAGCGAATTTCCTTTTTCATTTAAACCAGGTGACCAGATTGTAATTGTAAAATGATTTGGTAATAAAGCGATGATTCCGCCACCAACACCACTTTTTCCAGGCAAGCCAACTTCAAACGCGAATTCACCAGCTTCGTCATAAAACCCACACGTAAGCATAATGGCATTAATTCGCTTTGCTTGACTTTGTGTTAAATGTTGTTTTTGCTGTAAACATTTTCCATGATTGGCGAACATAAAAAAGGCATTTGATAATTGCTCGCAAGTCATTTCAATAGAGCATTGATGAAAGTATAAGTCTAATACTTCATCCACATCATTTTCTAAATTATGGAATGATTTCAACAAGTTTGCAGCTGCAAAATTTCCAAATCCTGTTTGGCGTTCAGATCTTGCAACATCATAATTAAAGGTAATACTTTGATCATTTGCTAAATCCCTAACATACTCTAAAAAGGCTTGTTTTGGGTTGTCAAAATGAGACACTAGCATATCTGCAATGGCAATGGCTCCAGCATTAATAAATGGGTTTCTAGGAATACCATTTTCTAATTCTAAAAGCGTTAGATGATTGAAAGGGTTTCCTGAAGGTTCTACATCAACACGTTCCCAAATAGATTCTTTATAAATAGGCAATGCTAATGCAAGTGATAATGCTTTTGAGATACTTTGAATGGAAAAAGGAACATTCCATTGTCCTATAGCATACGATTTACCATTCATGTGTTTTACATGAATGCCGAAATTTTGAGCGTCAATATTAGACAATTCAGGAATATATGAAGCGACTAAGCCTCTATTCATTTCATCTTTTAATTCTTTATGAATGCCTTCAATTATATTTTGAAAATCTATCATGTATTAGCCTTTATAGAAAGGCAGTTTTACAACGGTTGCTGGAACTGCATTTTTTCTAATTTGAATATGAATTTTGCTGCCAATATCAGTTAAAATAGGAGGTACATAACCTAAGCCAATACCGATGCCTAAACTAGGACTCATTGTTCCTGAAGTAACTTCTCCAATTTTGTTGCCATTACCATCTACAATATCGTATCCTTGACGCGGAACTCCACGTTCGTCTAGTGTAAACGCTATTAATTTACGATCTGGACCATGACGTTTTTGAGCTTCGAGAGCTTCGCTATTTGTAAATTCTTTAGTAAATTTTGTAATCCAACCTAAACCAGCTTCAATTGGTGAGGTTGTATCATTAAGATCATTTCCGTAAAGGCAAAAACCCATTTC
>CALGIH010000054.1 GCA_937916035.1 uncultured Lacinutrix sp. | reverse complement strand
GATGTTTATTTGCTGATCTTTTGATTGATATGCTTGATTAGTTACTTCTCCTCCAAATACAAAATAGGATGCTTCTTCATTAGTAATATTGTATTTGTTTTTAAGGTTTTTTATATGTTTCTTAAAACTCGTGAGATTTACTTTTTTGTTTTTGAACTTGATTTTTAATAGTTTTCTTTCCATAATCATTTGACTTAAATTGCTTAGAACAAAGTCTTCGTTATGTTGCCATGATTTCATTGCAGACATTATATCTACATCATCCAATTGAGCAAATGTGTTTAAAACTTCATCATTAAACTCAGATTTCACTACTGTATTGTTTAAAAAGAAGTTCAAAGCTTTGCTTGCTTCTAATTTTTCACCTCTTAAAGTTAATTCTTTTGCTCTTTGCAATAATCTAGTTAATAATTGTTCTGCAACTAAACTTGTTTTGTGCAAATAGACTTGCCAATACATTAAGCGTCGCGCTGTTAAGAATTTTTCAACTGAATAAATACCTTTCTCTTCAATAACAAGTTCGTTATCAACTACGTTAAGCATCGTGATTAATCGTTCACTATTTATGTTCCCTTCCGCAACTCCTGTATAAAAACTATCATGCTTTAAATAGTCTGCACGATCCATATCTATTTGACTCGAAATAAGCTGAAGCATAAATTTTCTATGGTATTCACCTTTAAAAATAGTAATCGCAAGCGTTAAACTTCCGTTAAATTCTATATTCAACTTCTCCATAAAAAACAACGAAAGCTCTTCATGAGTAATACCATTTACGATACTATGTTCCATGGCATGACTGAATGGTCCATGACCAATATCATGCAAAAGAATAGCAATTAATAGGACGTTTTCTTCCTCTTCAGAAATTGCAACGCCTTTAAAGCGAAGTATTCCAACAGCTTTCTGCATTAAAAACATACAACCCAATGCATGGTGAAAACGTGTATGGTGTGCTCCTGGATAAACCAGATAAGACAATCCCATTTGAGTTATACGTCTTAACCTCTGAAAATATTTATGTTCAATAAGATCAAAAATTAAAGCATTCGGTATAGTAATAAAACCGTAGATTGGGTCGTTAAATATTTTAAGTTTGTTCTTTGTATTCAAACTATAACAATTAAATTTCTACAAATATAATTATATGAACAACATAAACGTCCTTTGGGTTGATGATGAAATAGATTTATTGAAGCCACACATTATATTTTTAGAACAAAAAAACTACAAAGTAACCACTTGTATGAGTGGTACTGAGGCTTTAGAGATTATTGATAACAAAAAATTCGACATTGTTTTTCTTGATGAAAACATGCCAGGTTTAACTGGATTGGAAACATTATCTGAAATAAAGGAAAAAAACGCCAACCTTCCTGTGGTAATGATTACAAAGAGCGAAGAAGAATATATCATGGAAGAAGCCATTGGTAGTAAAATTGCAGATTACCTAATTAAACCTGTAAATCCACATCAAATACTGCTAAGTCTTAAAAAGAATTTAGACCATTCACGATTGATTTCGGCAAAAACAACGTCTAGTTACCAACAAGAATTCAGAAAAATCGCCATGGATATGTCTATGGTTAATGATTATGAGGAATGGGTTGAGCTCTATCAAAAGCTAATTTACTGGGAAATTGAACTCGAAACCATTGAAGATTTAGCAATGATTGAAATTTTAGAATCTCAAAAAAGTGAAGCAAATCACCAGTTTGGGAAATTTATAGACAAGAACTATGCAGACTGGTTTATACCAAATGTTGATGCACCTACCATGTCTCACAATTTATTTAAAGATAAAGTTGTGCCTCATATTAGCAATGCCCAACCAACATTGTTTGTGGTCATAGATAATTTAAGATATGACCAATGGAAAGTATTAGAGCCAATAATTACTAACCATTATAAAGTAGAAACAGAATCAGCATATTTCAGTATTTTACCTACAGCAACACAATATGCAAGAAATTCTATATTTTCAGGTTTAATGCCAAGCGATATGGAACGTATGCATCCAAATTGGTGGTTAAATGATACTGAAGATGGTGGGAAAAATAAATACGAAAATGAATTTCTAGGAGCCCAACTTAAACGATTGGGATTGGCTCATTTAAAGCATGAATACTTCAAGATTACCAATTTAAGATCTGGCAAAAAACTTGCAGAGAATTTTAAATCAAAAAAAGACAACGACCTCACTGTTGTGGTTTATAATTTTGTTGATATGCTCTCCCACTCTAAAACCGAAATGGAAGTAATAAAGGAGTTGGCGTCTAATGATAAAGCATACAGATCCTTGACCGAAAGTTGGTTTAAAAATTCGCCTCTGTTTGAAATTATTCAACAAGCTCAGCAATTAGGTTTTAAACTAATATTGACTACAGATCATGGTACCATTAATGTAAAACATCCATCAAAAGTAATTGGTGATAGAGATACAAGTTTGAACTTGAGATATAAAACAGGTCGTAGTTTAACCTATGAAGACAAAGAGGTCTATGCGGCTAAAGATCCAAAAAGTATTCACCTACCATCAATTACTATGAGTAGCTCATTCATTTTTGCTAAGAGTGATTTGTTTTTTGCATATCCAAACAACTATAATCATTATGTAAGCTATTACAGAAATACCTATCAACATGGAGGTGTTTCATTAGAAGAAATTATCATCCCTTTCATAGTCTTAAATCCTAAATAAAATCCACAAAATGCAGAAAACATCGATAAAATACATTTTTTCTTGTTTGTATCATACATTTGCCTTATTATTGTAATTGAAAAATGACTTTAGAATTAAGTTTTGACCTTAACTCAATAGATAGCGTCGCCGAAACCCTTTTAAATAAGGTAACAACTAAAACAATTTTGTTTTATGGCGAAATGGGAATTGGTAAAACCACGTTAATTAAAGCTTTAGTGCGTAGATTAGGTGGAGATCAAGTAACCAGTCCGACGTTTTCGATTGTAAATGAATATGAAGTTGATAATGATTTAGTATATCATTTTGACTTTTATAGAATTGATAATGAGAACGAAGCTTATGATATTGGCATTGAAGATTATTTTGACTCTGGACATTGGATTTTTATTGAGTGGCCAGAAAAAATAGAAGGAATTCTGCCCAATGAGACAGATATTTCTTACATAAAATTGAATAAAAATGGCTCTAGAACCTT
>CALGIH010000053.1 GCA_937916035.1 uncultured Lacinutrix sp. | reverse complement strand
TATGACATTTCAAGAACAAATATTAGAAGGTATTCCCTCTCAACTTCCAAATACAAAACCGTATGACACGTCTATAAATCATGCGCCAAAGCGAAAAGCGATACTTACAAATGAAGAAAAGAAGTTAGCGCTCAGAAATGCATTGCGCTATTTTGAGCCTAAACACCATGCTGAATTACTCTCAGAATTCAAAAATGAGCTGGAAACTTATGGTAGAATTTACATGTATCGATTTCGCCCAGATTATAAAATGTGGGCAAGACCAATTGATGATTATCCTGCAAAAACAAAACAAGCTGCAGCCATCATGCTCATGATTCAGAATAATTTGGACTATGCTGTAGCGCAACATCCACATGAGCTTATCACATATGGAGGTAATGGAGCAGTATTTCAAAATTGGGCGCAATACAGACTCACCATAAAATATTTGGCCGAAATGACCAATGAACAAACTTTGGTGATGTATTCTGGTCATCCAATGGGATTGTTTCCAAGTCATAAAGAAGCACCTCGCGTTGTGGTTACGAATGGAATGATGATCCCTAACTACTCGCAACCTGACGATTGGGAAAAATTCAATGCATTAGGTGTTACTCAATATGGACAAATGACGGCAGGAAGCTATATGTATATTGGGCCTCAAGGGATTGTTCATGGTACAACTATCACAGTGCTTAATGGCTTTAGAAAAATCAAGAAAGAACCAAAAGGAAACTTGTTTGTTACTTCTGGATTAGGTGGTATGTCTGGAGCACAACCAAAAGCAGGAAATATTGCTGGTTGTATAACCGTTTGTGCTGAAGTAAATCCTAAAATCACACAAGTACGATTAGACCAAGGTTGGATTGATGAGAAAATCACTGATTTAGATGAACTTGTTACTCGAGTAAATAAGGCAAAAGCTGAAAAAGAAACCATTTCTCTAGCTTACTTAGGGAATATCGTTGAGGTATGGGAAAAATTTGATGAAGCTAACGTGCATATCGATTTAGGAAGCGATCAAACATCCTTACATAATCCTTGGGCTGGAGGCTATTATCCGGTCGATTTGCCTTTTGAGGAAGCTAACAATATGATGGCAACTAACCCTGAATTATTTAAAGAAAAAGTACAAACTAGTTTATGTCGTCATGCAGATGCCATAAATAAACATACAGCAAAAGGGACTTATTTTTTTGACTATGGAAATGCCTTTTTATTAGAAGCATCTCGTGCTGGAGCTGATGTAATGTCTAAAAATCCATCTCACGGAAGGGAGTTTAAATATCCTAGTTATGTTCAAGATATTATGGGTCCAATGTGCTTTGATTATGGTTTCGGACCATTTCGTTGGGTTTGTGCATCAGGTAAACCAAAAGATTTAGCTAAGACTGATGCCATTGCTTGCGAAGTTTTGGAAGCAATAAAGCAACATTCACCAGAAGAAATTCAGCAGCAAATGGCAGATAATATTCAATGGATAAAAGGTGCTCAAGAAAATAAATTGGTTGTTGGTTCACAAGCTAGAATTCTATATGCAGATGCTGAAGGACGTATGAAAATTGCCAAAGCATTTAATGATGCTATTGCAAAAGGCGACATTGGTTATGTGGTTTTAGGTCGTGATCATCATGATGTTTCAGGAACAGATTCACCATATAGAGAGACAAGTAATATTTACGATGGCTCACGTTTTACTGCAGATATGGCAATACAAAATGTGATTGGAGATAGCTTTAGAGGAGCTACTTGGGTCAGCATCCATAATGGTGGAGGAGTTGGTTGGGGTGAAGTTGTTAATGGTGGATTTGGTATGGTTCTTGATGGTAGTAAAGACGCAGAACGTCGTTTAAAATCTATGTTATTTTGGGATGTAAACAATGGAATTGCTAGACGCAGTTGGGCTAGAAATAAGGAAGCTAATTTTGCTATTGAACGAGCCATGAAAGCGGAACCAAACTTACAGATTACAATGCCGAATACTGTTGATGATAACTTATTAAATTCATTATAACCATTAATTATTTAAATAAAAGCTATGAAACATAAGAAAAATGTTCACGAACACTTAAGCAATATTAGTGGCGTGAGTAAAAATTTATTTAGAATATTGCCAATTTTGATGATAACCTTTTTGATGACCTCATGTACAGCAGTAAGAGTTGCATCAGATTATGATAAAGCAGCTGATTTTAATTCCTACAAAACATTTGCCTTTTTTAAAACAGGCATTGACAAAGCAGAAATTAGTGACTTAGACAAACGACGCATTCTTCGCGCTGTTGAGGTAGAATTAATAGCTAAAGGATTTACGAAATCTGAAAACCCAGATTTGCTAGTTAGTATTTTTACTAAATCAAGAGAAAAAATAAATATTCATAATGGTTTTGGTTCTTATGGCTATGGTTGGGGTTGGAGTCCATGGTATTATAATAGTCAAGTATCAAGTTCTATAGAAGGTTCTCTTTATATAGATTTGATTGATGCTAATAAAAAGGAATTGGTTTGGCAAGGCATTGGAAAAGGTTATATAAGCCAAAGCATGAAACAAAAGGAAGAGCGAATTAAAGAATTTGTGATGAAAATCATGGAAAAATATCCTCCAGGAATGGAACAATAAATTAGTGTGAAAGCAACTCAATG
>CALGIH010000052.1 GCA_937916035.1 uncultured Lacinutrix sp. | reverse complement strand
CAAACCATTTTTGATAACCTAATAAATAGAATGATGAATAATAACCATATTAGTTGTCAGGAAATTATAATAAGAAGCTAAATAGACACCTCTATAATTTAATAATTAAAAAGTCCAGATATTTATATCTGGACTTTTTTTATATATGTATTATTTCGTCATCTGTTAATATTGAGTCACCACGCAGTCTTAAAAATATTTGAGCCACAGCAATTGTGTCTTTTTCACAATAGACAATAATTCGGTCAATTTGTTCTTCTTCATAATATACTCTGTAAACTTCGGATCCATCAATGTCATCTTTTGGTGATGGAATACCTAGTACATTAGTCAATAATTTTAAAGAAGTATAAGTTTTGTAATCACCAAATTTCCATAATTCAAGTGTGTCAAGATGTGTTACTTCCCAAGGCTTTTTGCCAAAGAGATTTAGTTTATATGGTAACTCGATGTTGTTAATAATCATGCGTCTTGCTATGTATGGAAAATCGAATTCTTTACCATTGTGGGCACACAATAAATGATTTGCTTGATTAAAGTGAGAGATTAAAAGGGTTTTAAAATCTTTAAGAATTTTAATTTCATCGCCATAAAAAGAAGTGACTCTAAATTTCCTAAGATCTCCTTGATTAGCAAAATATCCAACAGAAATGCATACTATTTTCCCGAATTCGGCCCAGATTCCTGCACGTTCATAAAATTCTTCAGCAGTAACATCTTCCTTTCGTTGGTACTGAGATTTATGTTCCCAAAGGGCTTGTTTGGTTTCGTCTAATTCTGAAAAATACTGTGTTTCAGGGACAGTTTCAATGTCTAAAAAAAGAATGTTTTCTAAATTAAGTTTTGAAATCATTTTCTTGAAATTTATATATAAATTTAAGAAAATAATACAAAAAACAAAATCTTATCTTTTGTTATTCAACATATTATAAGTTTCATCTATATATGTGGAGATATCTTCAGTAAATGTTGGCTTCCCTTCATCAGGAGATTTATGATGACCTAAACGCACAATAATAACATTGTCTTCAGGCTGTACAATTACATATTGTCCCAAATGACCACGCATCATAAAAAATTGTTTACCGTTTTGCTCTTTTAACCACCAACCGTAACCATATTCAGGACTTGCGGCAAATCGTGGTTTGATGGATTTTGCAACAAAAGTAAAATCTAGAAGCTGTTCACCATTCCATTTGCCATGGTCTTTATAGAGCTTACCAAAACGAGCAAAATCTTTTGCGTTACTTGAGATGCAACAGAAGGTTTTTGCTAATTTATTCTCACTATCATCCAATTGCCATAAAGCATCATTTACAGCTCCCATTGGTTTCCAGAAACTTTCAGACAGGTAACTTGCCAATTGTTTTCCTGAGGCTTTTTCAATAATCATTCCGAGTAATTGTGTGCTACCACTTAAATATTCATAGGCTACTCCAGGAGTTTTTACAACTTTTTGATTTAATATAGTTTCAGCCAAATCATCATCATAATTTGCTCTTGCAGTTACGGAAAACGGACTCGTATAACTCTCTACCCAATCTAATCCGGAAGCCATTGAAGCTAAATCTCCAACAGTCGTTTTTGCGTAATCATATTCTGGGTAAAAATCACTGATAGGCTGATCTAAATCTTTAATATAACCATCCATTATTGCTTTTCCAAGCAATGAAGTCGTGATACTTTTCGCCATTGAAAATGAATTGGTTTGCGAATTTTCATCAAATCCATCATAATATTTTTCAAACCAAATACTGTCATTTTTTATAATTAGATAGGCTATAGTTCCCCAATCTTTATTAGAGGTAGATAGAATGTCAGTTTCTTTTACAGAATTATAATCTTTATGGTTGGACCAAGGTTCTGGCGTATCACTTTTTTCAATAATGTCATTTTCAAAATATGGATAATCGTCAATAAAAGCACTGTTGTGTCCAGTAAAATAGACAACTCTTACGCCTCTTAATATATAACCATAATCAAATAAGTAAAGTAAAAGAACAATAGTCGCAATACTAATTACTATCCATTTTAAAAGTTTTTTAAATGATTTCATATAAGGTTATAGATTAAAATAATGATTGTTGTTTGTTTGGGCTTTCATGGTTTATTAACCATTGTTTTCTACCTAATCCTCCTGCATAACCAGTTAAGCTTCCATCACTTCCTATTACACGATGGCAAGGCACAATAATCCAAAGTGGGTTTTTGCCATTAGCATTTGCTACAGCTCTAATTGCTTTTACATCGCCTAGGTTTTTGGATAGTTGTAAATAAGAAGTGGTTTTTCCGTAAGGAATTGTAAGCAATTTGCCCCAAACTCGTTTTTGAAAATCAGTGCCTTCAGGATTTAGTTTTAAGCTAAACTCATTACGCTCACCTTCAAAATATTCGTTTAATTGACAAACGGCATCTTCCAGTATTTCAGGAATAATATCAGAAGCGGCTACTTTATTATTAAGAACAGTTAGCGATGAAATCCCTGCTTCGTCGCCTTCTAATTTAGCATATCCTAATGGCGTATTTATCGTGCATGATTCCATTATTCTTCAAGTTTATCTTCTATTAAACCTAAACGTTTAGCTCTTATTTCCCAACTTTTTCTAGCCAAAAGCTGTAAGTCAGCAACATTATCACTTTCGTCCATTATTTCGAGACCTAAAAGTGTTTCAATGATATCTTCCATAGTTACCAAGCCACTAACTGAGCCAAATTCATCAACTACTAAAGCCATGTGGTTTTTGTTTTTAACCAATTCTTCAAATAGGGTTGGAATAGGCATATTTCTATTGACAATAATGATATTTCGTTTAACGTCTGATAATTTCTTGTGGCCATTATCAAATGCCATTTCTTTAAACACATCATCTTTTAGGACTAATCCAGTGATGTTATCAAGAGTATCTGTATAAACAGGAATTCTTGAAAAACGAGTATTATGGTTTTCATTGAAAAACTCCGCAATTGTCATAGTTTCCATTTCTGCTGTCATCACAGTTCGCGGTGTCATCACATCTTTTACTTGAATCTCCTTAAAAGTCAATAAATTTTTAATGATTTTACTTTCTGATTCTTGAAAAACGCCTTCTTCATGAGCAATATCTGTCATTGCTAAAAATCCTTCCCTACTTAAAACGCTACCATGTCCAGAACCTCCAATCAATTTTGTTGTAAGCTGCAATAACCAAAGTAAACCTGTCCATTTTAAAGGAAAAATAAGAATTTTTAATGCTATGGTCGAAAAATTTGCTAATTCTCTCCAGTAAGTAGCACCAATAGTTTTCGGGATAATTTCTGAAGCTACCAAAATTAAAATAGTCATGATTGTTGATACAATTCCTACCATAATATCTTCAGTGACGTTGATGCCAAACAGGGTTCTTGAAGTTGTTCCGTAGAGTTCGGAATAGGCAACTTTAGCTTGCACACCAACTAAAATGGCGCCAACAGTATGTGCAATTGTGTTTAGAGTTAGAATAGCAATAAGTGGTTTATCAACGTCTTTCTTTAATGCTTCTAGCTCAAAAGCATAAAGTTTATTTTCCTTCTTTTTTATATTGAGAAAAGTAGGAGTTACACTAAGCAAAACAGCTTCTAAAATGGAGCACACAAAGGAAAAGAAAATAGAGATAATTGCGTAAAAAATCATTAAACTCATAGCGTACCTTTAAGAGGTCTAAAGTACTAAATTATTTATCAATCCTCATTCAGATTTAGGACTCGTATAAAAGACTTGCTGTAATTTAGGACGAACGTTTAAATTGTAAATATTTGTATGACTCCTTGTTGGATAAACTCGATTGGATAAAAATATAAAAACAATGTCATTTGCTGGATCTGCCCAAACAAATGTTCCTGTAAACCCTGAATGCCCGAAACTCTCCGGGCTCACTTGTGGCGCTGGATATGCTTCTTTAATACTTAAGGTGTCATTTCTTATTATTGGTTTATCAAATCCTAAACCGCGTCTATTATTATTTTCTGGATATTGTATTTTAGTAAACGCATCAACTGTTGAAGGTTTAAAGAAATGTGTTCCGTCATAAGTCCCTTTTTGGAGCAACATTTGCATATACTTTCCCAAATCTAAAGCTGTTGCAAATAATCCTGCGTTGCCTGAAACACCCCCTAACAGTGCTGCATTTTCATCATGTACATAACCTTTTACATAATCTTTTCTAAAAAATGAATCTAACTCTGTTGGAACAATATTATTTTTAAAGTTTTTGGTGAGTGGATTATATCCCAAAACCTCACAGCTTAATGGCTTATAAAAGTTTTTGTTGAGGTAGTCTTCATAGTTTTCGCCAGTAATTTTTTCAATAAGTGTTGGGTAAATTAATGAAGCCAATCCTGAATATTGATAAGTCTTATCATTACTTACTTTTGAGCGTTTAATTTTTCTAAACACTTTCTTATTGAACCTGTTTTTCACATACAAATTGTTATAAACCTTTTTTGAATAACGTTTCTCTGACTCCTTTTTAATAAATCGATTTTTAGGCGTCCCGTTTTTTAAAACTTCACATAAAAATACGATGTATGGATTCATTCCTGCTTGATGAGATAAGAGTTCGCGAAGCGTAATATCTTTTTTGTCTTTACGATTTTTCCATGATGTCCAATAATTGCTAAAAGGAGCATCAAGATCTATTTTGCCTTCTTCATACAGTTTCATAAGTGCTGGAAGCGGTCCAACAATTTTGGTTACAGATGCTAGATCGTAGATGTCATCTTTAGCTACCTTTTGAACACTATCATAAGTATGAAAGCCATAAGTTTTATGAAAGATGATTTTACCTTTTTTGGCAACCAATAATTGTGCTCCAGGAAATGCTTTCTGATTAATTGCATCATTCATGATAGAGTCTACATTGAATTCAATGTAACTTGAATTTAATCCAACAGATTCTGGAGTATTATAAGTTAATTGCGCCGAAACAAGGTTTCCAGTGATAAGAAAAAATAATAATGTTTTGTTATGCATTTTCAAGAATGTAAATTCTTCTTGAAAGTTAAGAAATCAATTTATATTTTGACGATTTTGTGCATTTAATAACTTCACTGTTTCAGTTGAAGCAGCAGTCACAGATAATGGTAGCACAAGAATAACTCCAACAACAGGAATTAATAGAAACAGCATAAATACAATACCATTACCAATGGCAATGCCTCTATTTTTTCTAACAAAAGTTAGGCTTTCTTTATATTTAAAATGACGTTCTAATGTGTAGTCCATATTACCAAATCCAGCATAATAAGCTTGGATGAAGAAGAGTAATAACGATGTAAACCAACCAATTACAGGAACTAAACTGATGATTAGGATAATGGCAGTTAGCCATAATTCCATGAATAAATTTCGAAGGTTAATTCTAATACCTCGCCAAAGTTGTTCTTGAAAAGACGTGTTTCTGTGTTGATGGATTAATTTAGAATTTTCACCTAATAAATGAGCTTCTATTTTTTCAGAAACAGGACTCATAAAAGGAGCAGATAATGCCATTATGATGTGTTTGTACAAAACTAGTCCTAGAACAATAATGATTATACCTCCAAATATTTCACTTATGGTTGTAAAGGTTTCTTTTCCCCATTCCCAAACCCAAATCTTTGAAATAAATTGACCAATATTATCTGAAAATCCATAAGCATAAAGGCCAATAACGACAGCAGTTACAACACTAATAAGAATTGGAATTACAAAATACTTCCATAGTTTAAGTTTTGAGATTAACTCAAAAGCTCCAGCATATGCTTTAAGTCCTATGAAAATGTTTTTAAACATCTTTTAAGCGAAATGTTCGTTTACTAATTCTATAATACTTTCTACTGTTGGCAATTTTGCAATCCGTACATCTTCAAATTTCTTTTTGGCTTCAGCAGCAGTAGTTTCATTAATACAAAATGCAATTTTGTTTGGATCGTTTTCTTTCAAATAACTTTGGACTGTTAATGGACTATAAAAGATTATACCTTCAACAGATTCTTTAACACTTTCAGCATCATATTTTGTTTGGTAGGCTTCAACTTCGTTAACTTTTATGTTTTGATCACTCAAAATAGTTGATATATCATCTTCATATAAATCACTACAAAAGTAAGTTGCTTCAGTCCCTTCAATATAACCAACTAAATACTCAGCTAATTCTTTTTCGTTTTTTTCGGTGTGTTTTACTGGTCCAATTCTTTTTTCTACCAATCGTTTTGTACGTCGACCAACGCAGTAAATATTTTTGAATTGTAGTTCAACAGCCGAAAAATTTTGGAGCAATGCCTCTACCGAATTTTTGTTAGCAATAATTACATTTTCTATTGGGTTTCGGACTATCTGAGGTTTAATTCTGTTTAAGCTAAATTTGATAAAATCAGAGCTTTCAGCAACTACTTTTTCATTAAATAACAAACGTTGGTCTGTTGTTAAAGTTTTAGTAGAATAGATATTGGTTTTTTGTGATGAACCCTTAATGGTATCCATTAAACTTTTACCTCCTCGTTCTATAATAAAATCGGCACAGTAAGGAGCTATTTCATGATAAGTGCTAAGAGATTCAACACGAATTACTTCAATTTTCTTGCTTCCATCTGGGCTGAATAAAACGCCTTTAAAGTGGACTTCTTTTTCTTCTTCTACTTCCTTAATGTAAGCTAAAGCTCCAATTGGAGCTGTAGAATCTCCGCCAAGTAAATTTAAAAACTCTCGTTCTATACGTGTGCAAATTTTTGTTTCTTCATGATTAAGTTCTGCACAAATAGTTCTAATTTCTTCGTTTTCCTCTAAAGCTGTAATTACAATGGTGCCTTGAGCAGGAGTCGGAATCATCCAATCTAAGTTGACTGAGTCTTCAGGCTTTAACCCAAGTCTTCCTAATCCAGCAGCTCCAAATATTGCACCATTCCATTCATTAGTATCTTCAGTTTGTTGTAATCGCGATGTTAAATCACCACGTAAATCAACGATGGTGTGTGTTGGATATCTATTAAGCCATTGTGCACGACATCGTAAACTTCCAGTAGCAATTATAGCGTCCTTTTGAGATAAAAATTCTTCGTTATTTTTAAAAACAAGGACATCTTTAAAATTACCTCGCTTTATTACAGCAGCTTGAACAATACCTTTGGTCAATAAAAACGGAACATCTTTTAAAGAATGTACAGCGATGTCTATGTTCTGACTTAGCATTTCATTATCTAAAGCATGTGTAAATGTTTCGTTAATTGGTTTGTTTTGATTTAAATCATCTGTTGATTGCACAGAAACAACCTCAGATTTTTGATCTAATTTTTCAAGCATTTGCTGAACAGCATTTGCTTGCCATAAAGCTAATGGACTGTTTAGGGCACCAATTCTTATAATTTTAGACATGTTTTATTGAATCTTCAGGTTGAAATTTAGTGCTAGTTTTAATAACAAAATTTCAATTTTAAATTTTTTCAAAGTTAGGAGTTTTTTGTGTTAATAATTAATACATTTCTAATTTAAAAAGTGTTTTTTTAAGTTAAAAACAACGGCAAAAGAGCGCTACTTATAATTTAATGATTTTTTATTTACATTTTGAATTAGGTATAATATTTTTGAATTTTAACCTATGATATTTTGACTATTAAGCTTTAAGGATTTGAAAAAAACAGAATGACAAAAGAAATTTTTATGAATGAAAATGTCGCAAAAAGTACTTTTGATGAAACAAAAATTAGAGATGGTGTTTTTGTTTTAACCTATTAAAATGAAAGCGATAAAATTGAAACTATAACTTTTGAATTTTAATGAGCCAAGCCCTTTTCCAGTTAATGAATCTAATGTTCTAAATTAGAAAAGCTAAAGGGATTAGTATCGCTTGTATGACATAGCCTCAAAACAACTTTTAACTTCAAAGCTATTTTGAGTGAATTAATAGTTAAAACTCTAAAGATATTATAAGTACTAAGAATTTATTATTACTTTTAATAGTTCATAACTAAACCAACTAAATAATGAGATTATTAACTATTATTTCAGCGATGTTTCTATTGCTGTTAAGTCACACGCAAATCAATGCACAAACAATTAATGAAGACCAATATGATGCTTTAGAGTATCGACTCGTTGGTCCTTTTAGAGGTGGAAGAAGTGCTGCTGTAACAGGAGTTCCAAACGAGCCAAACTTGTTCTATTTTGGAGCAACTGGGGGTGGAATCTGGAAAACTACCGATGGAGGAAGAGAATGGGAAAATATTTCTGACGGCTATTTTGGAGGAAGTATTGGAGCTATAACTGTTTCAAAAAGCGATCCCAATGTAATTTATGTAGGAGGAGGTGAACAAACCGTAAGAGGAAATGTTTCATCAGGATATGGAATTTGGAAAACAGAAGATGCTGGAAAAACATGGACTTCTGCTGGATTAAAAAACTCTAGACATGTTCCAAGAATTGCTGTTCACCCTACAAATTCTGACATTGTTTACGCAGGTGTAATGGGGAATTTATACAAACCAACTCAAGAACGAGGCGTTTATAAAAGTACCGATGGAGGAAAAACATGGAAGAAAACACTGTTTGCAAATGCAAATGCTGGTGTTGTAGATTTACAGATGGATCCTACAAATCCAAGGATTTTATATGCTTCTACTTGGCGAATTAATAGAACACCATATAGTTTAAATTCTGGAGGCGAAGGTTCTGCTTTATGGAAAAGTACTGACAGTGGAGAAACTTGGAAAGAGATTTCAAAAAATAAGGGCTTCCCGACAGACACCTTAGGAATTATTGGAGTTACAGTATCTCCAGTAAATAATCAACGTGTTTGGTCGATTGTTGAAAATAAAGAAAAAGGTGGATTATACAGAAGTGATGATGGTGGTGATAACTGGACACAAGTTAACGACGAAAGAAAATTGCGCCAACGTGCTTGGTATTATACAAGAGTTCATGCAGATACTGAGGATGTTGATAAGGTTTACGTAATGAACGTTGAATATCATAAAAGTACAGATGGAGGAAAAACATTTAGTACTTATAATGCACCTCATGGAGATCATCACGATTTATGGATTGCTCCTGAAAATTCAAATAGAATGATTATAGGAGATGATGGTGGTGCACAAGTAACCTATGATGGTGGAGAAACTTGGAGTACGTATCATAATCAACCAACTGCACAATTTTATCGTGTAACAACCGATAATCATTTTCCATATAGAATTTATGCGGCACAGCAAGATAATTCAACAGTAAGAATTCAACATAGAACAGATGGTAGATCTATTACAGAAGATGACTGGGAAGATACAGCTGGAGGAGAATCGGCACATATCGCTATTGATCCTGAAAATGATAATATTGTGTATGGTGGAAGTTATGGTGGTTATTTAACACGCGTTAATCATGAACGCGGTACATCGAGAGCTATAAATGTTTGGCCAGATAATCCCATGGGTCATGGTGCTGAAGGTATGAAATACCGTTTTCAGTGGAATTTCCCTATAATTTTCTCAAAACATAATCCGAAGAGATTATATACTTTTTCACAGAGTGTTCATGTTACAGAAGACGAAGGTCAATCTTGGGATATTATTAGTCCTGACTTAACACGTAATGATCCTGAAAAACTAAAATCTTCAGGTGGACCAATTACTCAAGACAATACAGCTGTTGAGTATTATTGCACCATTTTTGCAGCTAACGAATCAGCTTTACAAGAAGGTTTACTTTGGGTTGGTAGTGATGATGGTTTAGTTCATATAACTAGAAATGGTGGTGAATCTTGGGAAAATGTAACTCCTAAAGGAATGCCAGAATGGATGATGATTAATAGTGTTGAACCAAGTATTTATGATGCAGGAACTTGCTACATCGCAGGAACTAAATACAAAACTGGTGATTTTGCACCTTATTTGTACAAAACAACCGATTACGGACAAACATGGACAAAAATCACAAATGGGATTGATGCAGAACATTTTACAAGAGTAGTTCGTGAAGACCCAAAACAAAAAGGATTGTTGTATGCTGGAACAGAAACTGGAATGTATATTTCTTTCGACGATGGTAAAAACTGGAAACCATTCCAATTAAATTTACCAATTGTTCCAATTACAGATTTAACGATTAAAGAGAATAGTTTAATTGTAGCCACTCAAGGACGAAGTCTATGGATGCTTGACGATTTAACAGTCATTCATCAGTTGTACAACAAGAATGCTTCAGCAAATATTTTATTTAAGCCTAAGGATTCTTATAGAATGGGTGGCGGAAGTATAAAAGGAAGTAAAACAAATGGTACTAACCTTGAATCAGGAATTATCACATATTTTAACTTGAATAAGTATGATGAAAAGGATGAAGTATCATTAACCTATTTTGACACTAAAGGCGATACCATTAAAACATTTAGCACTAAGTCTAAGGAAGATAAGTTATCTGTTGAAAAAGGAAACAATCAATTTGTTTGGAACATGGTTTATGATGGTGCAGATCGATTCCCAGGAATGATAATGTGGTCAGGGAGTTTAAGAGGTCCTAGAGCTGTTCCAGGAAATTATAAGGTAAGTTTAAATGTAAATGGCGAAACACTAAGCCAAGCGTTTACCATATTAGCAGACCCTAGAGCTGAAAGCACCTTAGAGGATATGAAAAAACAATTCGTCTTCATAGAGGATATTAATAAAACACTGGATAACACACATAAATCCATTAAAAAAATTAGAAATATTAATGGTAAGTTAGAAGCTTTTATGGCGCAATATAAAGGCGATGATACTGTTAAAGATTTAGTAGAAAAAGCAAAAACATTAAAAGAACAATTCTCTGAAATTGAAAAAGCGTTATACCAAACGCAGAACAGAAGCGGACAGGATCCATTAAATTTTCCAATTAGACTTAATAATAAACTTGCTCATTTAAATTCGTTAGTAGGTGGAGGAGACTTTGCTCCTACAGAACAAGATATTGCAGTAAAAAATGAATTAACGCAAAAAATTAATGAACAATTAGGAATGTTTAACAATCTGGTAGATAAAGAAATTAAAGCTTTTAATGCGTCTTTTAATGCTAAAAACTTAACCTATTTTATTGTAGAAGATTAAATTAATCAAATATCAATATCACTCAACAGTGGTTTGAAAAAG
>CALGIH010000051.1 GCA_937916035.1 uncultured Lacinutrix sp. | reverse complement strand
TTGACTATTCTTTTTTAATATCTGGTTGGCCTTTCACGTTAAAATCAAATATGTCTTTACGAGCATAGTGACCAATCACATCAAAGTCTAGCTTACTTCGTTTAATGTCTTCTAAATCCAATTCTGCAATTAAAACGCCTGCTTTATTAAATAAGGGACCTTCCATAATTTTCCCTAAAGGCGATACAATCACAGAACCTCCTGGACAGAAATTTTCATCTTGGTTGGCTACTTCATCTTTATATTTATTGGGATACATCGAGGTTGTCATGTATTGATTACAGCCTAAGACGAAACAACGACCTTCGAGTGCAATTTGTTGCATGGTTGCTGTCCATTGTTCACGAGAATCTGCTGTTGGAGCAATGTAAATTTCGACCCCTTTTAAATACATGCTCATTCTGGCTAAAGGCATATAATTTTCCCAGCAAATGAGGCCTCCAAGTTTTCCGATTTTTGTATCGAAAGTAACTAGTGATTCTGCTCCAGCTTCAGCCCAAACCAAACGTTCAGTTCCTGTTGGTTTTATTTTTCGGTGTACACCAAGTAGGCCTTTGCTAGGAGAGAGGTAAAGCATTGAACAATATAAACTACCATTGTTTTGTTGCTTTTCGGTAACTCCAATAACGATGTAAATATTTTGCTCTTTTGATAGTGTTACTAAGCGAGTTAAATCGTCACTTTCTAAATCAAAACTGTTGTTGTAATAGTCTGCGTACTGTTGTCTGCCTAAATCTGTTCTGCTTCCAATGGTTGCTCCAAAAGAAAAGCCACGAGGATAACCTGGAATAAACGATTCAGGAAACACGATGAGATTACAACCTTCTTTAGCATATTGCTTAGTAATGGTTTCTACTTTTTGGAGTGTTTTTTCTTTATCAAAAAAAACAGGTGCATCTTGAACAACTGCAACTTTTATAGTCATTTAATTCTGTGTCAAAAATGTACGAATGTCTTTAGCGATTTTCACTAAATCTGGTTGATGCACATACATCATATGTCCTGCTTCATAATAGGTCATGGTTACACGTTCTCGTACAATACCATTTCTTGAAAAGGTGTATTCAGAATCAAAAAACGGACAAATAAGATCATAGTATCCACTAGCAACGAGGACTTTCATTTCGGTATTACGTCGCATAGTTTCTCCCAGTTTCCCTGCGGTATTTACAGGCATTGGCTCCCAATACTGTCCGTCAGGAACTGGTTTCCATCTCCATTTCCCACCAATTTGACCACTAGTCATGTAAGGTCTGTCCATTTCAACATTAAGTGTTTCAGCAAAATAATGATTGAGAGCAGCAGTATAAGCGGCTTCAATTTGATAAGAAGATGGATCACCAAGATTTGGGCCTTCAGAAACATCATCAGCTTCGTCTCCCATAAAACGTCCATCAAGTCTGCCAATAGCCAATCCTTTATCTGCCAATAAGTTTTTTTGAAAACGATGCATTAAGATGCGATTGTTCGATCTTAAGATATATGCCTTATCCAAACCAATGAAATAAGATAGTTTTTCAGCGATGCTATTTTGCTCAGAAGCACTTAATAAAGAACCTTTGTATAGTGCAGGAGCATAGGTGTTATATGTAAAATTACGGGCTTCTTCAACAAAGGCTTCTAAGGTTTTTTCTTGTCCAGCTTTTTTATGGTACCAAGCGGTTGCAGCCATACTTGGTAAATACGTTAAATATGACGTAATATTATCATGCATGGATGTTGAACCTGCATAATCCAATGCTTGTGATATAAGAATTAGTCCATTGAGTGCCATGCTTTGCCCTCCATCTTCTAAAACATTAGCAACAGCAGCTGCTCTGGTTGTTCCGTAACTTTCTCCAGCAATGTATTTTGGAGAATTCCATCGTTTGTTTTCGGTAATCCATTGACGCATAAATTTTGCAACGGAGTTCGCATCTTCCGTAAGTCCCCAATAATCTTCATTTTTACCTTTGCCAATGACACGCGAATAGCCGGTTCCAATAGGATCAATAAAAACAAGGTCTGTAAGATCTAAAATGCCATAATTATTAGTTACGAGTTCATATGGAGCAGCTCCATCATCTTCTTTTGCATCAGAATCTACTTTAACGATCTGAGGCCCAAAAAGCCCCATGTGCAACCACACAGAAGCAGATCCTGGTCCACCATTGAAAACAAATGTTACTGGACGTTTAGAAGTGTCTGTAACATTATCTTTGGTATAGGCCGTTGACCACATTGAAGCAACTGGCAAACCATCATTATCTGTAAGATATGTTTCAATTGCAGCTGCTTTATATTTAATAGTTGTAGTGCCAAATGTACCTTGATGAGTAGTTACAAAAGATTTTGCAATAGGAATTGGTTTTTCATCAACTTCTTTTTTCTCTTGAGCAAATGAAGTCGTGCCGCAAATCGCAGCAACTAGCAATATTAATATTTTATTCATATGAATTTATTAAGTTGATTTAGTCGTATTTTTTATCTGTTGCTTTTCTAGGAATTTTTTCATCTCTCTGAGATGTTTGCCAAACAAAATAGGCAATGATTGTTGCAGCTTGCTTCAAATCATCAGCCACTAAATGGTCAAAATTATCCATGTTTGAGTGATGTGTTTTAGTGCCATAAGAAATTGGCTCTTGAATGAATTGAAATCCTGGAATTCCGGCCATATCAAATGCTAAATGGTCTGTTCCGCCTGTATTACCTAAGCTAAGTGTCGCTGCATCCATATCATGAAATGGTTTTAGCCATTCTCTAAAAATAGGAGAAACAGCTTCGTTACCTTGTAAATAGACACCTCTCAGTTTTCCAGTGCCATTATCCATGTTGTAATAAGCTGATACTTTTTTCTGAGCTTGTTTTAAAGTTGAAACACTAAAACCATCTACGTTTGCAAAATGCTCACCTACATATTTTCTAGATCCAAAAAGACCTTGTTCTTCACCAGTCCATAAAGCGATTCTCAGTGTTCTTCTTGGTTTAATTCCAGTTTCTTTGATGGTTTCAACCAAAATTCTTGCGGCTTCCATCATTACTGCTGACCCTGCACCATTATCTGTAGCTCCTGTTCCTGCATGCCAAGAATCAAAATGAGCACCAAACAGAACAACTTCATCTTTTAAATCTGTTCCAGGAATTTCGGCAATCACATTATATTCATTTCCGCCTGGATTGGTGTATTGTGATTTTGAATCTACACTAAGAGTTACAGGAACACCTTTTTCAAGCATTCTAAAAATTCTATTATAATGTTCAATAGCAAGTGTTATTTGTGGTACAACATATTTGTCATTATCTCTTGCACTGCCTTCAGCAGTTCTTGCGCCTGAAACAAAAACAGTTCCTAAATCACCTTTATAACTTCTGTCTAATGTAGCTAATGGTTTTTCGGCTTCTAAAAGCTTGTAAGTAGCTTCTCCAAGAGAAGGTCCCGAGTTTTCTCCTCGTCTGCTAAAGTCTCGTGGCACAGGAAGATTTGCATTTGCAAGTTCTATTAAACTCTCAGAATCATGACGTTTTGCGGTTGCTTCAAAAGCTTCTTCAACTGGACGAATACTATCAAGTAGCACAAATTTA
>CALGIH010000050.1 GCA_937916035.1 uncultured Lacinutrix sp. | reverse complement strand
ATGATTCTTGAAGGATTTAATCCTTATTTATTTACACCAGATTTCTTTTTGTCAAATGTTGAATTCCCTATTGCTCAAGCACAAGAATTGTATGATGGCATGGGAAGTTTGAGCGCTGGTCATTACACAAATTATCCGCCTTTAAATCAGTTATGCTTTTTTATAGCAAGTTTGTTTGCTGGTAAAAGCATTTTAGGTTCTGCTTTCGTTTTAAGACTTATTATTATAGCTGCCGATTTTGGAACTTTACATTTTGGTAGAAAATTATTAGAACAATTAAAACTTCCTGCACATAACATCTTTTGGTATATTTTAAATCCTTTTATCATTATTGAACTTACAGGGAATTTACATTTTGAAGGTGTGATGATTTTCTTTTTGGTTTGGAGTTTGTATTTGTTACGCGCTGGAAAATGGAAATTAGCAGCAGTTATTTTTGCTTGTTCTGTTTCTATTAAATTAATTCCATTGATTTTTTTGCCTTTGTTTTGGCAATGGTTCACAAAAGGAAACGTAATTATGAGTAAGCCGAAGCAATCTACTTCATTTAAAGAGATTGCCACGTCGCTAACTCCTCGCAATGACATTATAAAATTAATTGGATTTTATGCCATTGTTGGAATAACTACAATTCTATTATTTCTACCTTTTTACTCCTCACAATTTATTACCAACTATGCTGAAACTGTTGGTTTATGGTTTCAGAATTTTGAATTTAATGCAAGTTTATATTATATAGTCAGAGGGATCGGTTTTCTTTTTAGAGGTTATAACGAAATAGCTGTTATTGGAACATCTACAGCAATTATAGTTTTTATGTGCGTGCTTGGAATTGCATTTTTCCGTAAGAACACAACAACAATTCAACTCATTTCTGCAATGCTTTTTGCCTTATCATTTTACTTCTTTACAGCAACAACAGTACATCCCTGGTATATTGCTACATTGCTTCTACTCTCTGTTTTTACAAAGTACAAGTTTCCTTTAGTCTGGAGTTTTGTGATTATACTTAGTTATTTGGCATATATCAATAACGATGCAAGTGAAAATCTTTGGGTTATTGCTTTAGAATATGCCGTTGTCTATAGTGTTTTCGTCTATGAGTCTTGGTTAAAACCAATCAATAGCAATCTTGATATTAAAACCGGTTCCCAACCATAAATTTTTAATGGATTGTAATTCACCAAAGTATATTTTGTAAATTAGACTGTTTTAACCAACAACCACTAACCAACACATGAAAAAAATTCTCTTACTCCTCACCTTATCTATTCTTATCACTTCCTGTAAAAATGAAACAAAAGACGAATCAGACGAATGGATTCATCTCTTTGACGGAACAACCACTGAAGGTTGGCGAGCCTATAATGGCGAATCACTTCCAGCACAATGGATTATTGAAGATGGTGCTTTAACTTTTGATACTGAAAAAAAATTAGAATCTGAAAAAGAAGGTGGCAAAGACATTATTTATGCCAAAGAAGAGTTTGATAATTTTGAACTTTATTTAGAATGGAAACTTCCAGCTGGCGGAAATAGTGGGGTGTTTTATCATTTAAAAGAAGGTTATGATGGGCCTTCAGAAATTGCCCCTGAATATCAACTTTTAGATGATCTAGGCTGGGAAGCAATCAATAATGCAACCTTACAAGAATGGCAAAAAACAGCTGCAGATTATGCTATGCACATCCCAGACAACAATGTAAAAATCACAAAACCTGCTGGCCAATGGAACACCACAAGAATCATTTTTACTCCTGAATTAGTTGAACATTGGCTCAATGGTAAAAAGGTTCTATCATTTGTACCATGGTCTGACGATTGGGAAGAACGAAAAGGCAAAGGCAAATGGAAAGACTTCCCAAATTATGGAACTTCAAAAACAGGGTTTATTGGATTGCAAGATCATGATAGTCCGTTATGGTTTAAAACCATAAAAATTAAGAAATTATAATACCAGAGCTAAATAATGAAAAGAAGAAATTTTATAAAAACGTCTGCTATAGTATCGTCAATAGCTTTTATGCCAATCCTTAATTCATGTAAAAATATGGTTCCAAGACGTATCAGATCTGCTCACATAGGTGTCGGTGGAATGGGAATGGAAGATTTAAAAGCGATGTCTTCACATCCCTCTGTAAATGTCACAGCACTTTGCGATGTCGATTCTAATTATCTTGACGTAGCGCATAAAATGTTTCCGAATGCGAAAGTATATAAGGATTATCGTGTGATGCTAAAAGAACTCGAAAATGAGATTGATGCGGTTGTAATATCTACTCCAGATCATACGCACGCTCCTGCTTCACTAATGGCTATGGAAATGAATAAAGCTGTATACTGCCAGAAACCTTTAACCCATCATGTTTCAGAAGCTCGAGCCATGCAAAAAATGGCAAAAGACAGAAATTTAATCACACAAATGGGAATTCAAGTACATTCCTTTTACGATTATAAACTAGCAACCTTATTAATTCAGTCTGGCATTATTGGTAAAGTAAGTACAGTTCATGCTTGGTCTCCTAAAAACTGGGGATTCGATGGTGCAGCTCCAGACGGTT
>CALGIH010000049.1 GCA_937916035.1 uncultured Lacinutrix sp. | reverse complement strand
AGGAATCCAATTTCAACTAAAATAACATTAAATAGATTCCTGCCTTCGCAGGAATGACAGAAAATATGAAACTAAAAATCTGTGGAATGAAATATCAAGATAACATAACTGAAATTGCAAGTTTGCAACCAGATTATCTTGGGTTTATATTTCATGAGCCATCTCCTAGATATTTTGCCGGAAGTATTCCAGAACTACCAAAATCAATAAAAAAAGTTGGTGTCTTTGTTGATGAAAAAGTAGAATATATAGCTCAACAAATAGAAAAACATAAATTAACTGTTATTCAATTACATGGTCATGAATCACCTGAAATGTGTAGGTTACTTAAATCAACAAAGGCTCAAGTGGTTAAAGTGTTTTCATTCAAAGATAAATTTGATTTCGAAGTTTTGACACCTTATGAAGATGTTTGCGATTACTTTTTATTCGACACCAAAGGGATACTTCCAGGAGGCAATGGTTACTTATTTGATTGGAGTGTTTTAAATAATTATCCATCAACCAAACCCTTCTTTTTAAGTGGAGGCATTGGTTTAGATCAAATTGACAAACTAAGAGAATTTCAAAACAGTGAAGCTTCAAAATATTGTTACGCTATTGACGTAAATAGCAAATTCGAAATTGAAGCTGGATTAAAAGATATTCAAAAACTAAAAGAATTTAAGAACAAAACAATATAACCACCTCGTCACTAAGTAACACTCCTCCTTTAAAAGGATGAGAATTCCTTCCCTTTACAAGGGAAGGTGTCCGAAGGACGGAAGGGTGAAAATAAACGGATTCCTGCCTACGCAGGAATGACAGAAAATATGAAAACATATAACGTTAATGAAAAAGGCTATTACGGAGAATTTGGAGGCGCATTTATTCCAGAAATGCTCTATCCAAACGTAGAAGAGTTACGTCAAAACTACTTGAAAGTGATGGCAGAACCAGACTTTCAAAAAGAGTTCAATCAATTGCTAAAAGATTATGTTGGCCGTCCTTCTCCTCTCTACTTTGCAAAACGTCTTTCTGAAAAATACAACACTAAAATCTATTTGAAGCGCGAAGATTTAAACCACACAGGAGCGCATAAAATCAATAATACCATTGGTCAGATATTAATGGCTAAACGATTAGGCAAACATCGTATTATTGCTGAAACTGGAGCAGGTCAACATGGTGTGGCCACTGCAACCGTTTGTGCTTTAATGGGATTGGAATGCATTGTGTACATGGGAGAAATTGACATTGCTCGTCAAGCTCCAAATGTGGGTAGAATGAAAATGTTAGGTGCTACTGTTGTTCCTGCAACTTCAGGAAGCAAAACATTAAAAGATGCCACGAATGAAGCGATTCGCGATTGGATTAATAATCCTGCAAACACCTACTATATCATTGGAAGCGTGGTTGGGCCGCATCCTTATCCAGACATGGTAGCACGTTTTCAATCTGTTGTTTCAGAAGAAATACAATGGCAATTAAAAGAACATGAAGGCACTACAAAGCCAGATTACGTGGTTGCTTGTGTTGGTGGCGGCAGTAATGCTGCTGGTGTATATTATCATTATTTAGATGACGAAAATGTAAAACTAATCGCAGTTGAAGCTGCTGGTTTGGGTGTTGATTCAGGTGAAAGTGCAGCAACATCTGTTTTAGGACGAGAAGGTATTATTCATGGCAGTAAAACCTTATTAATGCAAACCAATGATGGGCAAATAACAGAACCTTATTCTATTTCGGCAGGATTAGATTATCCAGGAGTTGGCCCAATGCATGCACATTTATATAAAACTGGTCGCGCAGAATTTATTTCCATTACAGATGATGATGCCATGACTGCTGGTTTGGAATTATGCAAATTAGAAGGCATCATTCCCGCTATTGAAACCTCCCATGCTTTAGCTATTTTCGAAAAGAAAAAATTTAATCCAACCGACATTGTAGTAGTTAGTTTATCTGGTCGTGGTGATAAAGATTTAGAAACATATATCAATCATTTTAAATTATAAGGTTGTGAATAAAATCAATCAAAAATTACAAGAAGACAAAAAGTTACTGTCTATATATTTTACAGCTGGTTATCCTAACATAGATGATACAGTAAGCATCATTCAAGGTCTTGAGAAAAACGGTGTAGATATGATTGAAATCGGTTTGCCTTTTAGCGATCCTTTGGCAGATGGACCAACTATTCAGGCGAGTTCAACGCAAGCTTTGAAAAATGGCATGACAACTGAAGTACTTTTTAAGCAACTAAAAGATATCAGGAAATCAGTAACTATCCCATTAATAATTATGGGTTATTTTAATCCGATGTTGCAATATGGAGTAGAGGGTTTCTGCAAAAAATGTAAAGAAATTGGGATTGATGGTTTAATTATTCCTGATCTTCCAGTAGATGTGTATCACGATGATTACAAAGCTACATTCGATAAATATGGATTGATAAATGTACTCCTAATCACACCTCAAACCAGTGACCAACGCATTAGGTACATCGATTCTATTTCTAACGGTTTTATCTACATGGTAAGTTCGGCAAGTACTACAGGAACTCAAACAGGTTTTGGAGATGAACAAACGCAGTACTTTGAACGTATTGCCAAGATGAACCTCAAAAACCCTCAAATAGTTGGCTTTGGCATTAGTAATAACGAAACATTTACACAAGCGACCAAATATGCCAAAGGCGCTATTATTGGTAGTGCTTTTGTAAAGCATGTGACCAATAAAGGTGTTAATAACATCGATGGTTTTGTGAATAGCATTCTTATTTGATATTGGCTTAAAAAACAGCTAACTTTCGTCAAAAGTTAGCTCATGGCAAAAACATCAAGACGAAGTTTTATAAAAAAGAATATCCTAAGTGGTTTGTTTTTAACCTCAGCTGTTCCTTTATTAAAAGCTGATAATATACTTGAATCTAAAAGCTCAATTCCAGCGTTAAAAGGATACACTAGTAATTACAACAGTATTGATTGGGATAATATTCGTCAGCAATTTCTATTTCCTAAAGAAAAGCATTACCTAAATACTGGAAGCCTTGGTCCTTCTCCAAAATTAGTCATCAATACCATTTGTGAGATGATTGAAACATTGGAAACCTCAACAAGCCATGGACATCATCTCATTGATGAAACGCACGAAAAAGCAGCAAAGTTTTTAAATGTTACTCCTGATGAAATAGCCTTTACGCGAAATGCTACCGAAGGTCTAAACATTGCAGCCAGAAGTTTACCATTAAAAGCAGGTGATGAAATAATTATTTCAACACATGAGCATGTTGGAGGTGCTTCACCTTGGCTCGCGCTTCAAAAAGATATAGGAGTAGTTGTCAAATTGATTGATTTAGATTTTAATGGCGAAAACAATCTACAAATAATAAAAGATAACATTAACGAAAAAACCAAAGTAGTTGCCTTTTCGCACATTACTTGCACAACAGGAATGAAATTACCTGCAAAAGCCATTGTAGAATTATGCAGAACTAAAGGTATTTATTCATGTATTGATGGCGCACAATCGCTTGGAATGTTTCCTATAGACTTAGCAGACATTAATCCAGATTTTTACGCAAGCAGTGGTCACAAGTGGTTATTTGGACCAAAAGGAACTGGTGTTTTATTCATTAATAAAAATATTATTGATAAGGTTTCACCTGTTTTTGTAGGAGCCTATTCAGATAGTAAATACGATTTAAATTCTTTGACTTTGGAATATCGATCATCAGCACAACGCGAAGAATATGGTACCAGAAACACACCAATAACTTTAGGATTGGGAAGTGCCTTTGATTTTATAAATGCCATTGGGATAGAAAACGTAGCAAAACGAGGACGAGAATTGATACATCGATTTAGAAAAGGCATCTCAAATATGCCGCAAATTGAAATTTTAACACCTGAAAGTGACCTGTATTCAGCATCAATGATTACAATACGTATAAAAGGTAAAGACAATCTTAAATTAAATCCAACACTTAATAAAGAAAAGAATTTACGCATGAGAGGTATTTATGAAAACAACATAAATGGTATACGTATTTCTTTTGCCGTCTTTAATAGTTTTGAAGAAGTTGATCTTTT
>CALGIH010000048.1 GCA_937916035.1 uncultured Lacinutrix sp. | reverse complement strand
AAATATAAACTATAATGATGGTGAATTAAAAGATTTTTACCCCTATTATATGTTAATGTTCAATCACTTTAATAACCTAGCATCAGAAAAATATTTTGCTGAAACAAAGGACTCTATTTTGATCAGAACCAATGTAACTTATAACTTAAATAAGTTATATTTAATGGATCAAATGGTTGCACATAAAGACCTAAAAAATAATCTATTAAAGTACGCGACTAGAAATTTCTTATCTTATAATAACTCTGATGCTGATTGTGATGCCATGTATAAATCGTATCAGAGCAAAAGCACCAGCGAAGAGCATTCAGAGTACATTACAAGTTTATACAATACCATTAAAAAATTGCGTCCTGGAAACAAATTCCCTGATGTTGAGGTCATCAATTATAAAAATGAGGTTACGAACATTAACTCATTGTTTGACAAACCAACCGTTGTCTATTTTTGGTCTCATGCTATAAAGAATCACTTTAAAAACAGCCATTTGAAAGTGGCTGACTTAAAAATTAAATATCCTAATATTAATTTTGTCTCTATCAATATTAATGCAGATAAGCTAACAATCTGGAAGCGTTTACTATATCAAAATAATTTTCCATTGGAAAGTGAATATAGATTTAGAGATGCCGATGCAGCTAAAAAAATATTGGCCATTCATTATATAAACAAAGTTTTGGTTGTTGATAGAAATAATATGATTATTACATCAAATGCCAACATGTTCAGTGGCGATTTTAAAGAATTATTAGATTTCTTATACATAAAAAAGCCGCGATAATCGCAGCTTTCTTATGTATATAATACATTCAGATATTAATTCCCTTTCTTATAATCAGCTAAAAATTTCGCCAATCCAATATCTGTTAAAGGGTGTTTTAACAAACCTTCAATAACACTCAATGGTCCAGTCATAACATCAGCACCAAGTTTAGCGCAATCAATAATATGCATGGTATGACGCACAGATGCTGCAAGGATTTCAGTTTCAAAACCATAGTTATCATAAATTTGACGAATCTCTGCAATAAGGTTTAAACCATCAGTAGAGATATCATCTAACCTTCCAATAAAAGGCGATACATAGGTTGCTCCAGCTTTTGCTGCTAATAATGCTTGTCCAGCAGAAAACACTAAAGTCACATTTGTTTTTACACCACGTTCAGAAAAATATTTACATGCTTTAATACCATCTTTTATCATTGGTAACTTAACTACAATTTGGTCGTGCAATTCAGCTAAAGCTTCTCCTTCCCTAACCATACCTTCAAAATCGGTTGCAATCACCTCAGCACTTACATCACCTTCAACAATATTGCAAATATCTACATAATGCTTTAATATATTATTATGCCCAGTAATACCTTCTTTAGCCATTAATGAAGGATTGGTTGTAACACCATCTAGCACACCTAATTCTTGAGCTTCTTTAATCTGGTCAAGGTTGGCAGTGTCAATAAAAAATTTCATGTTTTGTTCTTTTAGTTGTGTGAAAATTCATGACGAATTTACAACTAAATCAATCCTACTGAAGAAAATTTAATTAAAATATATTAACAACTTACAAAAACTTTTCGATGTTATAATTTATAATGATTCATCAACATTTTTTCGTAAACCCTATCAGGAAGAATTCGTTTTAATACAATGGAAAATTTTTGCATAAACTCTCCTACTTTGTAGTGTCCTTTAGGGTTTTTAGTTTCAATAATTTTATAGATTACTTTCGCCATGATATTTGGGTCTTTACCGCTATCTACATGAGCATCCATAAGTTTTAAAGTATTGCCGTAAGGCTCTTTATAGGCTGAGTTTTCTAAAACTGGTGCATGGTAACGTCCTGCTGCAATATTGGTTACAAAATCGCCAGGAGCTACGTTGGTCATCTTAATATTAAAATCTTTAATTTCCATTCTAAACGCTTCAGTGATTAATTCCAAAGCACCTTTACTTGCACTATAAATTCCTCTATAAGGTAATCCCATATAACCAGCAATAGATGTGACATTTATTATCAATCCTGAGTTTTGTTCGCGCATTTGAGGCAAAACAGCTTTAATTACATTTATTGGTCCGAAAAAATTGGTTTCAAAATTTCGTTTAATTTCAGTTTCAGGGATTTCTTCAATGGGTCCCGTAATTCCGGCACCAGCATTATTAATAAGCACATCTAATCTTCCTGCTTTTGTAATAACTTGAGAAATACAATTATTAATGGCGTTGACATCAGTAACATCTAATGCAACAAGCGGAAATAAACTATCAACATATTTTTTTGGGTTTCTACTTGTACCATAAACATGAAATCCTTTTTTAGATAAAAACTCACCTATAGATTTACCTATTCCTGAAGAACCTCCGGTTATTAAAACAACTTTTGACATAAATTGAAGAAAAATTAGTACTCAAAAATACAATATAAAAAGGAAAAAAAATGGTGGACTAAATTTGATGAGATCTGAACCTTTGTTGGGATTCCAAAATAAAATATTCTTATTAGCTTTAAAAATCTAACTTTTGGGCACAAAAAAAGGCAAGCTACCTACATCACACCGCTACGACCATTTACCTTTGCTTCGTTCCCGACCTGGAGGATTCAACAGGAGCTGGTTGTGTAGGACTTGCCGAGCGCAAAGATACAATCTTTTAATAGTTGTACAATGATTTTTTTAACTGAATTTAAATAAATAAATTGCCAAGAAATTAACGTAAATCATGCAATTATATAAATTTATGGCGTTCACATTTATAGCTGTATTTATTAGCTCTTGTGGATCAAATACGAAGTCGACAACTAATGCTTTTTCTATTACATCCAATGCCAAGTTTAATAAGAAATCTAAAATCTATTCTATTTCAAAAGATCAAACACTAGAACTTAATATTAGTAATCCGAAGAAGCACCCTATTGACTCCGTTGTTTATAACTATAACAATTCAAAATTCAATACTTCAATTCCGTTATCAAACTCAAAATTGGGATTACAGGAAGTAACTGCCACGATCTTTTTTAATGGAACATCACAAAAAGCGACTCATACTATTCAGGTATTGAATAATGAAACTCCTAAAATTTATAATTTTGAAATTGTGAATGAATATCCTCATGATATCACTTCTTACACTCAAGGATTGGAATTTTTTAATGGTGAATTATATGAAAGTACTGGACAACGAGGCGAATCGAAACTCCGAAAAGTAAATTACAAAACTGGTGAAGTTCTTAAAAACATTGATTTAGAAAATCGCTATTTTGGTGAAGGCCTTACCATTCTTAATGATAAAATTTACCAGCTTACTTGGGAAAGTGGGAAAGGATTTATTTATGATGCTGAATCATTTGAAAAAATTAAAGATTTCAACTACAACAAGAGTAAAGAAGGTTGGGGAATTTGTAACGATGGTAATATACTGTACAAATCTGATGGCACAGATAAAATTTGGACGTTAGATCCAGAAACTCTTGAAGAAAAAGAGTTCATTCAAACATATACTAACAAAGGTAAAATTGTAGGTATGAATGAATTAGAATGGGTTAATGGGAAAATATATGCAAATAGATATCAATTGGATGGTGTTGCCATTATAAATCCTGAAAATGGAGCTATTGAAGGTGTTATAGATTTTAGATCTTTGAAAAAGAAAGTTACTCAGCATAAAGGTTTAGATGTATTAAATGGTCTTGCATGGAACCCTGACACTCAAACCCTTTTTGTAACAGGAAAACGTTGGGACAAGCTTTTTGAAGTTAAAATTATTGAGAAATAAAACCATGCAAATACATACTGAACTAATAACAGTTGTAGAATCTGACCTTGATGAACTCAATCACGTCAATAATGTTCGTTATGTACAATGGGTTAATCATATTGCCAAAGCACATTGGCTTAAAATGGCATCTCAATCGATGCTAGATACTTATTTTTGGGTTCTCATTAATCACCAAATAAACTATAAAAGTCAGGCTCTATTAAATGACAACATCTTATTAAAGACTTTTGTTAAATCTAGTGAAGGTGTAACCTCAACCAGAATTGTAGAAATTTATAATAACAACACTCAAAAACTACTTG
>CALGIH010000047.1 GCA_937916035.1 uncultured Lacinutrix sp. | reverse complement strand
TTTATTATTATTTAAAATAAAAGTCAAATCATACAAACGTGATGTTGTTATATTTTCACCATTATGTTTAATTAAAACATCCTTATGTAAAGCGTCAAAATTAAACCCATGGCTTTTTAATGTTTGTTCTGATATCGGTCCTAAATTCAATGACTTTAGCATTAACAAAATCCTGTAATTCTTTTTCAAAGCTTTTTCAAATGCTATTTGCTCAGCTTCTTCTTCCTGTTTTTTTATATAGGCTGCCCTATTCTTACATTTATCGTTACAATACTTGCGCTTTGAACTTTTATACTTTTTTATAAAAGCATCACACTCCTCGTTTTGACATATTTTCATGGTATGAACTATTTGTATTATTCTTCAAATTTAACTATATTTACACTCTTTAACAAATTATAACAATATAATTTACTATATTTAACAAATTATAACAATATAATTTACCCTAACGTAAACTTTAAACATGGAAAACAGTATAATTCACATTGGAAAACTTCTATCAGAACGTTATATACTTCCAAAACACCTTGGTATTAGTTCAAGGAAAGTATCCTATTGGAAAGAAAAAATCATTTTGCCTTTTTTTACAAAAGATAAGCATGCCAAAATGAATATCACTGAAGCTGTATGGCTTTTTGTGGTAAATGAACTGACCATCATGGGAGTTGATTCCAAGCGATTGAAAGCACTTGCCAAAGACGTATGGCATAAACCTATAGAGCAAGGCTATTTGGATGTGAAACTAGATAAGTTAATTGCCACTGCTGACTCAAAAAAAGAAGGTACAGTAGAAACATACAAAACATTAAAAAAGGATAAAATACTTAAAATTACATTGAAGCAAGAAATAAACCCTTTTACAGATAGTGTTTTGGAAAGTGTTTTAATCAAGAAAAATCCAATATCGCTGTTTTACTTTCCATCGACCGGTGAACATCATTTTAGTACTGGAGACAAAGAATTACCTTTAAAATTACTCAACCTTACAAATGAAGCTCCCTTTATATGTATTCCTATCATGCCATTTGTAAAAACAATAGTGTCAATAGAATTTAATATAGTCCAAAAAGAGTTTTCGTATTTAAGTGAAATAGAAAATCAGATTAAAGATATTGTTTTATATAAATCACCAAAGTATATTGAACTAGTTGTTGATAGAGATAATATCGCACCTTTAGTCATAAGAGAACAGCATAAAGGAGCAAAACAACTTGCTGATTTTATCTTGAACAACAAATTACCAAAAAGCTCAAAACTCCTTATTGAACCCCGTTCGCAAGACAATTATAAATTAACCTTAATTACAAAATAAAAATGACCTTTGTATCACTATATCAGTCCTTGACTATTCAACCTGGTTTAATCCTTTCTAGAGATGGACCAGAGTTCAGAATTTTGCAAGACTACAAAACAGATTCTAAATCATAAAAATGAAACTCCTTATTCCGATCAGGAAATTAAAGAGATAGTTAAACTATTAGAAAGCATATCAGATGTGATATGTTATAATCTAACCCATAAAAACCAGTAAGCTTTGAAAAATGTAATTTTATATGTGAGAGTCTCTACCGATGAACAGGCTGATAAAGGGTATTCGCGTCGTGACCAAGAGGTCAAATTACTTCAATACTGTAAAGAAAACAACTATAATGTTATTGATACCTATAGAGAGGATTACTCCGCCAAGACTTTTAAAAGACCTGAATTTAAAAAACTCCTAACTTATTGTAAAAGCAATAAAAAAAAAGTTGATGAACTTTTACTTGTAAAATGGGATAGGTTTTCAAGAAACACCGCTGAATCTTATCAAATGATTGGAGTTTTTAATGGTCTTGGAATTAAAATTAATGCAATTACTCAACCTCTGGATATGACCATTCCTGAACAGTTGCTTATGATGGCTGTTTACCTAGCCATCCCTGAGGTTGAAAACCAGAGACGGTCTCAAAATGTGATTGCTGGTATGCGTCGTGCTTTTAAAGAAGGTAGATATGTTGGGTCTCCTTCTAAAGGGTATTTTGTAGGAAGGGATGATACTAAAAAACCAATTCTTAAACCTTCTAAGATTGCTCCTCTAATTCAGGAAGCTTTTGAACTTATTGCTAAAGGTATACATACCCAAAAAGAAGTCCTTAACAGATTAAACATAAAAGGTTTAAAAAGTTCTAAATCCATGTTTTCTATTATTCTCAGAAACCCTATTTATTATGGTGGTGTCTATATTAAAGCTTACAAAGATGAACCCAAAATTATTGTGGATGGTATTCATGAGCCTATTATTTCTAAAAAGCTTTTTGACCAGGTTCAGGTTGTCCTTGATGCCAAAAAGAAAAAACATCATGTTACTCATAGTAGAATTAATCCCAAATTTCCATTAAAGGGATTCTTGCTTTGCCCAAAGTGCCAAAGACCACTTACGGCAAGTGTATGCAAAGGCCGATCTGAACATTATTCATATTATCACTGCATTAGTCCTTGCAAGGGCAGATATCGTGTCGAAGAGGCCGAAACAGCCTATGTTTCAT
>CALGIH010000046.1 GCA_937916035.1 uncultured Lacinutrix sp. | reverse complement strand
ATGCTTCTTCCTCGTCGTGTATTCTTTTTGGGCGTAATTTCTCCATTGCACCTAGTGTAATCCAGTAAGGTAAAACAAATCCTAGCATAAAAACTAACAGCCAAAATGCCATACCACCAATTAAAAGGAACAATACTATACCGAAAATACTCATGTCTTGTTATTTTTGTAGATTAATTACAGTGGTAAAAGTAATAATTATTCAAATATAAAAACATAAAAAATGGAATATCGTATAGAAAAAGATACCATTGGCGAAGTAAAAGTACCAGCCGATAAGTATTGGGGTCCTCAAACTGAACGTTCGAGAAACAACTTTAAAATTGGTCCATCGGCTTCTATGCCTTTGGAGATTGTTCACGCGTTTGCTTATTTGAAAAAAGCAGCAGCTCATGCAAATTGTGATTTAGGCGTTTTGACAGCTGAAAAAAGAGACCACATTTCTAAAGCAGCGGATGAAATTATTGCTGGAAAACTGGACGATCAATTTCCTTTGGTTATATGGCAAACTGGTTCAGGTACTCAAAGTAACATGAACGTTAATGAGGTGATTGCTAATCGTGCTCACGTAAACGCTGGAAAGAAAATTGGCGATGGAGGGAAAACTTTAGCGCCAAATGATGATGTGAATATGTCGCAATCAAGTAATGATACTTTTCCAACTGGAATGCACATTGCTTGTTATAAAATGGTCGCTGAAACAACGCTTCCAGGTTTACTTGCTTTAAGAAATACATTAGATGCTAAAGCAAAAGCTTACAAAGCAGTAGTAAAAATAGGAAGAACACACCTAATGGATGCTACGCCTTTAACTTTAGGTCAAGAGTTTTCGGGATACGTTTCTCAAATAGATCACGGAATCAAAGCATTGAACAATACTTTACCTCACCTGGCTGAATTAGCTTTGGGTGGAACAGCTGTTGGAACCGGTTTAAATACACCAAAAGGATACGATGTATTAGTAGCGAAGAAAATTGCAGAATTTACAGGATTACCTTTTGTAACTGCAGAGAATAAGTTTGAAGCTTTAGCAGCACATGATGCAATTGTAGAAACACATGGAGCATTGAAGCAAATCGCTGTTTCGTTGAATAAAATAGCTAACGATATTCGTATGATGGCTTCAGGACCTCGTTCGGGAATTGGTGAAATTACTATTCCAGCAAATGAGCCAGGGTCTTCTATTATGCCAGGGAAAGTAAACCCTACGCAAGCTGAAGCAATAACTATGGTATGTGCTCAAGTAATGGGTAATGACGTTGCAATTACAGTGGGTGGAATGCAAGGGCATTATGAATTGAATGTGTTTAAGCCAGTTATGGCTGCAAACTTATTGCAAAGTGCACGTTTAATCGGTGATGCTTGTGTGTCATTTGATGAGCATTGTGCTCAGGGAATTGAGCCAAATCAAAAACGTATTGATGAATTAGTGAATAATTCGTTGATGTTGGTAACTGCTTTGAATACTAAAATTGGTTACTATAAAGCAGCAGAAATTGCAAATACAGCTCATGAAAATGGAACAACTTTGAAAGAAGAAGCTGTTCGATTAGGTTATGTTGATGCTGATGAATATGATATTTTAGTTGACCCTAAAAAGATGATTGGATCATTGGATTAATAAGAATTAACAGCACAAAAAAAGTGGCATCGAGTAATCGATGCCACTTTTTTTATAAATATTATTTAGAATATTATTTCAATGCTTTTGCCATCATAGCAGCTATCATTTTCCCTGATTTTGCATAAGACTCAGAGACACGTGTTGATACATCAAAATCATATCCCATTGCTTGAGCCCCTGGGATACCTGCTTGTTTGTATTTTGCAACAACATTTTCTGTTCCTGATTCTACAAAAATGTATTCAACATTAATTGAAGCTGCCTTTTTAGCAATACCTATGTTAAATCCTGGCTCTGTATATGTTGTTTTTACAATCAAAGTATACTTAGCGCTTGCATTATCACTTGATCCTGTAATACCTAATTTTGCTAAACCTTTATTGAAAAGAGTTTCAAATTTTGGTTGGTAAACTCTTTCTCTAGCACCGAACCACCCTTCTTTAAAAACTTTTCCTTTACCAGCTTCCTTTTTTTCTCTTTCGGCAACTCCATCTTCAATATATTTTGCCTCTTCTTTGAATTTTCCGACTCCCATTTCTGAGTAGTCATACTCAAGGTTGAATGTTTTTTCCCCTTTAACAGCTTTGATATCACCGCTTACTTTTAC
>CALGIH010000045.1 GCA_937916035.1 uncultured Lacinutrix sp. | reverse complement strand
TTGAAAATTTAGAACCTACCATCACGCATTATTCTGGTATAGAAACCAAAAAGAATGTTACAGAAGAAAAAAAATTAGAAATAGAAGTTACAGAAGTAAAAGATGATTTAGAAGATGATATAGAAATGGTTATAGAAGCTGTAACTGAAGAAAAATCTGAAACCGACAATCTTGCCGATAAATTAGTTGAGGACTTTGGTCTTTTTGATCCAACATTAGAGTTAGGCAACTTTCAATTTCCAAGTTTAGACTTGCTGAAAAAGTATGATAGTGAGAGCATCACCATCAATCAAGAAGAACTTGAAGAAAATAAGAATAAAATTGTTGACACTTTAAGTAATTATAAGATTGGGATTGCAAGTATTAAGGCCACTATTGGGCCTACTGTAACATTATATGAAATTGTGCCTGATGCAGGTGTTCGTATTTCTAAAATAAAAAATCTTGAGGATGATATCGCTTTATCACTCTCAGCTTTAGGGATACGTATTATAGCTCCAATTCCTGGCAAAGGAACTATTGGTATAGAAGTCCCAAATAAAAATGCAACTATTGTTTCCATGCGTTCTGTGATTGCATCGCAAAAATTTCAAAAGTCAGACATGCAACTGCCTATTGCTTTAGGTAAAACAATTAGTAACGAAACACTGGTTGTTGATTTGGCAAAAATGCCTCACTTACTTATGGCTGGAGCAACAGGACAAGGGAAATCTGTAGGTTTGAATGCCGTGTTAACATCATTATTATACAAAAAACATCCAGCAGAAGTTAAGTTTGTTCTTGTTGACCCTAAAAAAGTAGAACTTACTCTATTTAATAAAATTGAGCGTCATTATTTAGCCAAGCTACCTGGCTCTGAAGAAGCGATTATCACAGATACAACCAAAGTAGTTCATACATTAAATTCATTGTGTATAGAAATGGACAATCGTTATGATTTACTTAAAAATGCTTTTTGCAGAAATATTGCTGAATACAATGAAAAATTTAAAGCACGTAAACTAAATCCTAATGATGGCCATGTTTATTTGCCATACATTATTTTAGTAATTGATGAATTTGCCGATTTAATAATGACTGCTGGAAAAGAAGTAGAAACTCCTATTGCACGTTTAGCACAATTAGCTCGTGCCATTGGTATTCATTTAATCATTGCTACACAACGACCTTCAGTAAATGTAATTACAGGTTTAATTAAAGCAAATTTCCCTGCCAGAATTGCCTTTAGGGTAACCTCCAAAATTGACTCAAGAACTATTTTAGATAGTTCAGGAGCAGATCAACTTATTGGTCGTGGAGACATGCTTTACACGCAAGGTAATGATATGATTAGAGTACAATGTGCTTTTGTGGACACTCCTGAAGTTGAGCGTGTCACAGATTTTATTGGTTCACAAAAAGCTTATCCAGATGCTCATTTATTACCAGAATATGTTGATGATGAAAGTGGCACAAGTATTGATATAGACATAGCAGACAGAGATAAACTTTTTAGAGAAGCTGCTGAAATGATTGTAATTGCTCAGCAAGGCTCTGCATCTTTGCTACAACGTAAATTAAAATTAGGATATAATCGTGCAGGTCGCATAATTGACCAACTAGAAGCAGCTGGAATTGTAGGGCATTTTGAAGGAAGTAAAGCACGACAAGTATTGGTACCTGACCTCACATCACTGGATCAATTAATAGAAAATGAAAAAAACGGCATTTAATTCAATACAAATGAAAAAAATATTAATTGTATTATTGGTTTTATTGAGCTACACAACGCAAGCACAAAATGCTTCTAAAAAATTACTGGATGAAGTATCTACTATAGGAAAAGGTTATGATAACATTTCTATAGACTTTAAATACGTATTAGTAAATCTTGAAGAAAATATTAATCAAGAATGGCT
>CALGIH010000044.1 GCA_937916035.1 uncultured Lacinutrix sp. | reverse complement strand
ACATCAAAATACTTTAAATATGCCATTGGAGAAATTATCCTAGATCGTGTTGAGCAACTCGAAGCCGGTTTAAGTGCCACAAGAACATTACTTAAAAAACGTTGGTTGCACTTGAAACACATTTGGTAAAAGACATCGATGGTGATGGCAAAATGGGATAACATAAATAGACATAAAATAAAAATTATATAAAATGAGAAAATTAGCAGTATTGCTTATGCTTGTTAACGTTTTTACATTAACAGCGCAAACCGAAAAAGAAAAAGTAATAGAAACCGTTAGCAAAAGTGACATTGAAGGTCATATCTATTTTCTGGCAGACGACGTTTTAAAAGGAAGAGAAACAGGCTCTCCAGAGCTTAAAATTGCAGCTTCCTATTTAGCCAATAGCTTTCGTCGTTATGGCGTAAAACCAAGCCCAAAAACTGGCACATACTATCAAGACGTTAAACTAAAACGAGTATCTCCTCCAAAAGAAGCATCTATAGAAATTAATAGTCAAGTTATTACTGACTATGTATTTATTGCTGCTGCTGCAATGACATCAGATCAAGATGCCATCTTTTTAAATTACGGATTGGAAGACGATTATAAAGGAAAAGACCTAAAAGGCAAAGTCATTATTGTTAAGGCTGGTAGTTCTGAAACCAACGACACAAGGGCAGCCTTTGGATTACGTAGAACAAAGCAAAAACTAGCTAAAGATAATGGAGTAGCCGCTATTATGGAGTTATTAAATGCTGACGACAATATGTGGAGTTTTATTGATCATAATTTTAATGCAGCAATCTTATCTGTTGACTTAGGTGAAGATGAAAGCAACAGCACAGAAACAGCCTATGTTTGGGTTTTAGATAAAGAAGGCAAAATGGCTGAGCAGTTTAGCGGCACTAAATCAATCAGTACTAAACTATCATTTAGTGAGACCGTTGAAGAGGCTGTAATTTCTCAAAATGTTATTGGTATTGTTGAAGGTACAGATCCAAAACTTAAAAACGAATATATTATCTATTCTGCACATTACGATCATGTTGGTATTGATGAGCCAGACGAAACTGGAGACACTATTTACAATGGAGCAAGAGATAATGCAGTTGGTACAACTACAGTCTTAAGCATGGCACAAAATTTAGCGAAGTATCCAACAAAGCGTTCAGCATTATTTATTCTATTTACTGGAGAAGAAAAAGGCTTGTTAGGTAGCAGTTATTATGTTGAAAATCCTGTACTACCATTAGAACAAATGGTGTATTGTTTTAATAGTGATAATGCAGGCTATAATGACACATCTTTGATATCTGTTATAGGATTGACTAGAACAACTGCCGAAAAAAATATTTTTAGTGCAGCAGAAACTTTTGGTCTAACAGCCATTGAAGATCCTGCTAAAGAACAAGGCTTATTTGATAGAAGTGATAATGTTAATTTTGCTAAAAAAGGAATTCCTGCACCAACATTCTCCTTAGGCTTTACTGCCTTTGATGGTGACGTCACCAAATATTACCATAGACCTGGAGACGAAGCACATACGTTGGATTATGATTATCTCTTGAAATTCTTTAGAGCCTATATTCTCGCGGGACGTAACATTGCTAATGATACTGCAACGCCTGTTTGGAACTCAGGCGATAAATACGAAGAAGTTTCAAAGGAATTATATAAAGTTAAAGCCATTAAAAACTAAATACGACTTCATTGTGAGTGCAACGTGGCAATCTCTTAAATATAAAAAAACAAATTCTATGGATACAACAACAACTATTTATATTGTTGCAGCAGCTTTAATATTACGTGTTGTGATTAAAGTTGTGTCACGTTATTTTAAGGAACAAAAGAATTCCGATAATGTTGAAGAACTATGATACTACTCTTTTTAACCTTTTACTAACTATCCTTTTGAGCGCAGTCGAGACATCTCCTAATGAGATTTCTCAAAGGTGTTAAAGAAGACAATAAATTAGCATTATGATCAAATTCTTTAGATTATCGAAACACAATTTTGTCTTTACAAAATCAATGGTCTGGCTAGACCTTTGGTGAAGATAGCCGCTTGCGGACATATAAAACAGCTAATTAGAAACTATGATTAAATTCTTTATAAAAATTAGACACGACCTTATGGAAACTGGAAAAACAGTTAAATACTTTAAATATGCCATTGGTGAAATAATACCGGAAGATTTCAATCATCTTTTATATCTACCTGATTATGAAAATCATTTAACACGTTGTATTGTTACAAATAATATTAGTGATTTACAGTCTATAATACTTCGTACTAGTATTGTTGAAATTTTAGAATGACTAGAATCTGAGATACCTAATTAATGACGAAATACTTAAAAACAAAAAGCCCAACACAATGTGTTGGGCTTTTTTTATTCCTGCAAAAGCAGAAATCCATTTTATATGTTAAGATTCTCTAAATGAGATTCCCGATTTCTCAGGAATTTTAACCTCCGAAATCATCAAATCGAATATTCTCATCATCGATACCAAAGTCTTCTCCCATTTTTTGAACTGCTTGGTTCATTAATGGAGGTCCGCAAAAGTACAATTCAATATCTTCTGGTGACTCATGGTGATTTAAGTAGTTATCTATTACACAATTATGTATAAAGCCTATAAACCCATCACCTGCTTCGTCATTAATATCTTTTTTAACCTTCCAATTATCTTGTTCCATTGGTTCTGATAATGCCAGGTAGAATTTAAAATTTGGAAAATCTTTCTCTAAAGCTCTAAAGTAATGGATGTAAAATAATTCTGCTTTAGAACGGCCTCCATACCAATACGTTACTTTACGTCCAGTTTTTAAGGTTCTAAATAACTCGTATAAATGCGAACGCATTGGAGCCATTCCTGCACCACCACCAACATATAGCATTTCAGCTTCAGACTCGTTGATAAAGAATTCACCATAAGGTCCAGAGATTGTTACTTTGTCACCTGGTTTTTGATTAAAAATGTATGACGACGCAATACCTGGATTAACATCCATCCATCCGCCTTTGGCACGATCAAAAGGAGGTGTTGCAATACGAACGTTTAGCATAATTTTTCTTCCTTCAGCAGGATAAGAAGCCATAGAATATGCTCTTTCAACAGTTTCAGTGTTCTTCATTACTAAAGGCCAAAGTCCAAATTTTTCCCAATCTGGTTTAAATTTATCTGGATCTCCTGGATGATCTTCAGGATGTGCTGTAACATCCATTTCAGAATATTTAATTTCTGTTTCTGGAATTTCTATCTGAATATAACCTCCAGCTTTGTAGCCCATATCTTGTGGGATTTCTACAATAAATTCTTTAATAAATGTTGCTACATTAAAGTTAGATACTACAGTTGCTTCCCATTTTTTAATTCCGAAAACTTCTTCTGGAATTGTAATTTCCATGTCTTGTTTTACCTTTACCTGACAAGACAAACGTGCTCCATGTGCTAATTCTTTACGCGAAAAATGAGGTGTTTCAGTAGGCAATGCTTCTCCTCCACCAGATAATACATGACATTCACATTGTATACAAGTTCCACCACCACCACATGCAGATGGCAAGAATATTTTTTGAGCTCCAAGTGTAGTCAATAAACTATCTCCAGAACTTACTTCAATTTCACGTTCACCATTAATTAAGATCTTTACTGGACCTGATGGTGATAATTTTTGTTTAACAAATAATAGCAATGTTACCAATAACAAGGTTACAACCAAAAATGCAGCAACTGTTGCTAATACTGTTCCTAATGTACTTGCGGCTAATATCATGTTATTCCTCTTCTTTTAAAGTGTTATTAGCTAATTCTTCTTTTTGCTCTTCTTCTGAAGTAATGCTTTTTTTAGCTTCGATTTCTTCTTTCTGAACCAATACTGTTTTCTCTTCTTTTACTTCTTCATCGCCTCCAGTAAGCATACCACCAAAACTCATGAATCCAATGGCCATTAAACCTGTAATGATAAATGTAATTCCTAATCCTCTTAAAGGTGCAGGTACGTTTGAGTATCTAATTTTCTCGCGAATGGCAGCAATGGCAAGAATTGCTAAAAACCATCCAATTCCAGAACCTACTCCATAAGTCGTTGCTAATCCTAAAGATGGTATTTCACGAGATTGCATGAATAAAGAGCCACCTAAGATGGCACAGTTTACGGCAATAAGTGGTAAGAAAATACCAAGCGAATTATATAATGATGGTGAAAATTTCTCAACAACAATTTCTACTAATTGCACCATAGTTGCAATAGTTGCAATGAACATGATAAATGACAAGAAACTTAAATCCATTCCTGAAAACCCTTCTCCATTTGTGCTATCATCTATCCAAGCTAACGCGCCTGGCTGTAATAAATACTGATCTAGCAACCAGTTTAAAGGAACTGTAATGGCTAGAACAAATATAACTGCAGCACCAAGACCAACAGCTGTTGTTACTTTTTTAGATACAGCAAGATAAGAGCACATTCCTAAGAACGTAGCAAAAACCATGTTGTCTATAAATATCGATTTGAAAAATAATTCTATATGTTCCATTTTTTATAGTATTCAGTACTCAGTGTTCAGTGATCAGTAACTCTTTACTGCGACTGCCAACTGCTTACTAATTTTTAGTCTTCTATTAATGCTTTATTTCTACTGCGTTGTATCCAAATAATAATACCTACAACTATTAATGCCATTGGTGATAATAACATGAAACCGTTATTTTCATATCCTAAAGCATATAAACCAGAAAGTTCACCAGGAATTGGATTTCCTAATACAGGAAAACCTAATAAAGTCCCAGAACCTAATAACTCTCTAAAAAATCCTACTATAATTAGAATTACACCATAACCTGCTGCATTTCCAATTCCGTCAAGGAAAGAACGCCAAGGACTATTGGCTAAAGCAAAAGCTTCAAAACGGCCCATAATAATACAGTTCGTAATAATTAATCCTACAAATACTGATAGTGTTTTACTTAATTCATAAGCAAATGCTTTTAAAACTAAATCCACTATAATTACAAGAGCTGCTACAACCACTAACTGTACAATAATTCTAATTTTTGAAGGTATAATATTTCGCATTAAAGAAATAACTACGTTTCCTATACCTAATACAAATAATACAGAAATTGCCATTACTATAGATGCTTTTAACTCAGCCGTAATTGCTAAAGCAGAACAGATTCCTAATACCTGAATAGTAATTGGGTTATCGTCTGCTAATGGATCTAATATTAATTTGCTGTCTTTTTTAGATAAAAGTCCCATAAATTAATTGTTTTTTAAGTTGTTGAAATAAGGCACGTATAATTTTAAATCGCTTTTAATCATTGCAGTAACACCATCACCTGTAATGGTTGCTCCTGCAATTGCATCTACTTCATTATCTGTTTTATCATTGTTTTTTGGATCCGCATTTCCTTTTGCTACGGTAATTCCTTTAAAATTACCTGATGCATCTAATAAATGTTCGCCAATAAAATCGTCCATAAAGAAACGTTGTTTGATGTTAGCGCCAAGACCAGGAGTTTCTCCTTTATGGTCAAAGTAAGCGCCTTGCACAACCATATCTTTATCTAGAGCGACATAACCCCAAATAGCATCCCAAAGACCTTTACCACGTATTGGAGCAATGTAAAATGTTTTTCCTTCTTTTTCTCCAACAAAAAGAGGCAAACGCCTGTTATAACCTGCTTCTTTGGCTAACGTTTTTTCTTTTTTAACATCAATTAAATATGCTAAAGTATCTTCGGCAGTCTTTTCTCCGTGTATCACTAATTGTTTTTTGATATACTTTTTAAACAATTTTGGAGCTTTATCTGTGGATACAAAATTTGCGCTTGTACCTTCATTGTCGTTCACACCCATTGCATACAAAATATTTTGTTGCTTTTCTAGGCGTTCGTTTTCATCAATATTTGGCTTTAGTGATGATGCTGCGAACGCTAAAAGTGAGCCTACAACTATAACCATTCCTATAGCGAATAATATAGTATATGAATTTTTATCTGTTCTTTTTTCCATCGTTATGCAGATTTAACTTTTAAACGTTTCAATCTTTTCTTCACGTTACCTTGAACCACATAATGATCAATAGTTGGTGCAAATACATTCATTAATAGAATTGCTAAAAACACACCTTCTGGATACGCTGGATTAAATACGCGAATCATAATAGAAATAAATCCAATTAAAAACCCATATATCCATTTCCCTTTATTGGTTTGTGATGCTGTTACGGGGTCTGTTGCCATATAAACCGCTCCGAATAATATACTTCCTATAATTAAATGTTGCCAAAAAGGAACACTCATTAATCCGTGAAATTTACTTGACTCTGAAATCCAGCCAGAATCTACTATAAAATTAAAAATAAGTCCCATTGTTAATGCTCCAACTAGCGTGCTAATTATAATTCTCCAGCTTCCTATTTTAGTGAAAATTAAAAATAAAGCACCAATTATAATTAAGACTTTTGAAGTCTCACCTACCGATCCTGGAATTAAGCCCCAAAACATATCCCAATAATCATATGCTACCGAGTTTCCTTGAGCATAACTGCCTAAGATAGTTTCACCAGAGATCGCATCAAGGTTTTGTCCAGAAGCGATTAATTGATCACGCTCAACGGCTCCATGCACCCAAACTTTATCTCCAGACATCCACGTTGGATAGGCGAAGAATAAGAAAGCTCTAATAGTTAATGCAGGGTTTAAAATATTCATTCCTGTACCTCCAAATATCTCTTTTCCTATAATAACACCAAAAACAACTGCTACAGCCAACATCCATAGTGGAATATCAATAGGAACAATTAAAGGCACTAACATACCAGTTACCAAGTAACCTTCTTCAACTTCGTGTCCTTTTATAATAGCGAATACAAATTCAACAGCTAAACCAACTCCATAAGACACAATAACTAGCGGAAGTACTTTCCATAAACCAATTACTAAGTTGTCCCATGACCAAAATACTGTATCAAAAAATCCGCTAGCACTTTCTATTGCTCCAAGTGCTAAATAATGTTGGTAACCTGCATTAAACATTCCGAAGATTAAACAAGGAACCATTGCTAAAATAACAGTG
>CALGIH010000043.1 GCA_937916035.1 uncultured Lacinutrix sp. | reverse complement strand
ATCACCATTGTATTTTGGACGTTCTTTATCTTTATAAATTATAGCTATTTTCGCTTCAACCTCTTTTTCTAAACCGTTTTCCTTAATGTATATTTCACATTGTTGATCAATGGCAGCATTCATAAAGAAACCCAATAACATAGGAGCTGGACCATTAATAGTCATACTCACAGACGTCATCACATTGGCTAAATCAAATCCAGAATATAATTTCTTTGCATCGTCCAGGCAACAGATTGAAACTCCTGCATTTCCAATTTTACCATAAATATCTGGGCGTAAATCTGGGTCATTTCCATAAAGCGTAACACTATCAAAAGCTGTTGATAGCCGTTTAGCTGGCAAACCTGCACTCACATAATGGAAACGTCTATTGGTTCGCTCAGGTCCACCTTCTCCAGCAAACATTCTAGCTGGATCTTCTCCTGTTCTTTTAAAAGGGTATAAACCTGAAGCGTATGGAAATTCTCCTGGCACATTTTCTTGCAAACACCATTTTAAAATATCTCCCCAAGCTTGATACTTTGGCAAAGCTACTTTAGGTATTTTAGTATGCGATAAAGACTCTGTATGTGTTTCTATATTTATTTCCTTACCACGAACTTTAAACGAATAGATAGGATTTTTATACTTATTCACTGTGTCCTCCCAACCAGTAATAACTTCCCAATTGTAAGGGTCTAGATTTAGTTTTACTCGGTCGAATTCTGCAATAAGGAGTTTTATAAAATTGGTGTCGTCATCCTGAGCTAGTTTCAGGATCTCATTACTATTCAATCCAGACTTATCAAGAAGGGATTGCTTCGCTTCACTCGCAATGACGTTTAATACAGATTCTACAGTTTTATAAATTCCGTAGAGTTTTTGTGCAATCTCAACTTGATCGTTTGCTTTACTATCGTAAGCACGATTACTTTCTGCAATTTCAGATAAATAACGTATTCTTGAAGGTGGAATTATAAAAATCTTCTCGCTCATTTCTTCCGAAATTTGAAAAGTCGATTTCAAGTCAGCATCAGCTTTCTCTACCAACTTATCCATCACAGCTATATAAAGCGTATTCATTCCTGGATCATTGAATTGTGATGCAATAGTTCCAAAAACTGGTAAATCATCTTGATGCACGTCCCAAAGATTATTGTTACGCATGTATTGTTTTTTCACATCACGTAAGGCATCGAGAGATCCTCTTTTATCAAACTTATTGATTGCAACCAAATCGGCAAAATCGAGCATGTCAATTTTTTCCAATTGTGTAGCAGCACCAAATTCGGGAGTCATTACATATAACGACACGTCGCTATGCTCTATAATTTCAGTATCAGATTGTCCAATACCAGAAGTTTCAAGAATAATTAAATCGTACTCAGCAGCTTTTAAAACTTCAATAGCTTCATGAACATATTTTGATAAGGCCAAATTAGATTGACGTGTTGCCAAACTTCGCATGTAAACTCGAGGGGAATTTATAGCATTCATACGAATTCTATCGCCTAAAAGGGCTCCTCCTGTTTTTCGTTTTGAAGGATCTACAGACACTAAACCAACTGTTTTTTTAGGGAAATCAACCAAAAAGCGTCTAACTAACTCATCAACTAAAGAAGATTTTCCTGCACCTCCTGTTCCTGTAATCCCTAAAACTGGTGTCTTGGAATTTTTGTTTTTTTTGTGAATTTTATCTAAAGTATCTTTTGCTACTTCTGGAAAATTTTCAGCAGAAGAAATAATTCTAGCAATTGCTTTCGCGTTTTTTGTTGGCAATATATCAAGCTCACCATTTAAAGCATCTCCAATTGCAAAGTCTGATTGTTCGACCAAATCGTTAATCATACCTTGTAATCCCATTGCACGACCATCATCTGGTGAGTAAATACGTGCAATACCGTAATCCATTAATTCCTTAATTTCTGATGGAAGGATTACGCCTCCTCCTCCTCCAAAAATCTTAATATGTTCTGCACCACGCTCTTTAAGCAAGTCGTACATGTATTTAAAATACTCATTATGACCACCTTGATACGAGGTTAAACAAATAGCATTTGCATCTTCCTGGATGGCTGTATTTACAACTTCTTCAACACTTCTGTCATGACCTAAGTGAATCACCTCAACTCCAGTGGCTTGAATGATTCGTCTCATAATATTTATGGACGCATCATGACCATCAAAAAGCGATGCTGCTGTTACTATTCGTACTTTATGCTTTGGTTTATAAGGTGCTACTTGCTTCATCAATAAAATTGTCGATTAAATTGTGCTGCAATTTACGGAATATTGAAAAATTTATTGTCTTTATTAAGAATTATATAAGAACCTACAAATCATAAACATCTCCTTGTTTAGCAAATCGAAATCCTAGGTTTAGAATACTATCCTTTAGGCGATGTGAATCTTTTATCGTTGAATTAGAATGATTGAAATGAATAAAATGAATCTTGTTCTTTGTTTCTAAATCTTCATTTTCAAACAATGTTGTGGTTTGTGTCGTAAAAGGATGTGGAATTTTACTCATATCACGATCTATTTCACCATCTCTAAAAAAAGAAGCATCTACAAAAGCATAATCCACTTTTTTCACTTCTTCAATAATATTTCGCTCCCATTTTTCCCACTTATCGATGTCTGGAATAAATAAAGCAGATTTGTTTTGCCCTTCAATTTTATAACCTACTGTTTCAGAAAACTCATCACGATGTGGCACTAGAATAGGTGTTACTTTTAAATTTCTATTTAAGGTCACAACAGAATCATTTTGTAATGGCTTAAGATCTATATTATTAAACGTTAGCAATTGACTCCAAGGACCATTGGTTTCTAGATATTCTTTCATTCGTGGCATAGCATACACAGGAACTTTATTTGCGCCTAAAGCTTCAAAACCCAAATACATTAAGCCTGTATAATGACCAATATGAGCATGTGTTAGAAATACGCCATCTATAATATAACCATTATCTAGATGGTTTGTGTTAAGCTCTTGAGTTTGTTCAGTAAAATCTGGTGTGGCATCAAAAATGTATTTTTTATTATCAACCAAATCCACCAAACCTAAACAAGAAACAAGTTTTCTAGATTCAGACCCATCATAAAAAGACTTACAACAATCATTTTCACAATTAATATGAGGATAGCCAGCATCTTGAGCAATTCCGAGAATTGTAATGTATTGGTTTGATTTTATTTTATTTGTAGCTAATACCGATTCCTGTTTGCTTTCTTGCTTAGAATTACAATTGAATAGACCTAAACATACTATTAGGCACAAAATTTGAACTGTTCTCATCTGTAAAATTTATCTTTGTTAAAGATAGAAAACCTTAAACTATGATTAAAAGAATTGTTGCCCTAATCTTAATTTTGAATGTAACCGCTTGTGCAGAGTTACAACAAGTGATTAACCAAATGCCACAAGGTGGTTTAGGAAATGCTGAAATTGCTTCAGGTTTGCGAGAAGCTCTTGACTTTGGAATTGACAAACAAGTAAGTAAATTAACTGCTGAAGATGGCTTTTTTAAGAATGAACTTGTAAAAATACTGCTTCCTAAAGAATTACAAAAAGTAGATAAAGCACTTCGTGATATTGGCTTGGGAAATCTTGCTGATGAAGGCTTAAAGGTTTTAAATAGAGCTGCCGAAGATGCTGTAAAAGAAGCAACACCAATATTTGTGAGTGCTGTAAAAGATATCACCTTTGCCGACGCCAAAAATATTTTAATTGGCTCAGATAATGCAGCAACTCACTATTTAACTGATAAAACTCAAACTGCTTTATATGGGAAGTTTAATCCTGTGATTAAATCATCATTCAGTAAAGTTGGTGCAGACCAAATTTGGGAAAATTTGATTAACAGATATAATAGTATTCCTTTTACCAATAATGTAAATCCAGATTTAACTGATTATGTGACTGGAGAAGCCCTTAAAGGTGTTTATACAATGATAGCTGTTGAAGAAAAGGAAATTAGAAATAAGGTTTCTTCTAGAACTACAGATTTATTAAAGAAGGTTTTTGCGTTGCAAGATTAGTTAAACATTAATACTTTAATAATATTAGGATAACATTATACAGTATATAAAGCTAGATATTTGTACCCTACAACAAAACAAATTCTCATTTGTTTTTTAGGAGTTAGTTAGAATAAGGAAGTACAAAATCGGTTCTCAATTCTAGGGAGCCGATTTTTTTTGTTAATATATTAAAATTAAGTTGCTGTTATGCAATATTTTAAATATCTTAATACTCAGTTTCAAAAATTAATCATTGTTAAGATTTCAAAATTTATTGAAGACCAAAATAAATTAAACAATAAGTACAAGCAACTTATTGAGGAGGCTTATAATTTAAGACAAACAGATCACGCATTAAGTGATATTTCTGAATACAAAGCCATTAAATTGTTGCACAAAATAAATAGACTTCGCTATTTAAACAGAGAGCCTCATCAATCAATTTCATTAAGTTAATTTTTACATTACTTTAACTTTTAACTAGCATCTAAACATCCTAATATACTCGTATATATAACAGTAAACACAAATTGTTATGAATACACAATACTGCAAAGTCGGAAAAATACAGCCTGTTTTACCAGATTCACTTGATTTGAATCAGCTAGAGCAACAACATTTAAGTTTTATAGAAGAAGCATATAATTTACACCAAACCGATGCAAGCTTGAGTGATATTCTATATTATGAAGCAAGAAAATTAAAGCAGCTTATTGCAAATGTAAAGCAAGTATTAACTAAAGATCTTGATGTCTCTTTATAAGACTAAAATCCTCTTTCTCTTAATATAACTTGCATCTCCTTTTGCAGTTTTAAAGCACTAATAGCAGCTACTTCGGCAAAATTCTGTTCTTGTGAAGCGTAGATTATTCCTCGAGATGAATTCACCAATAAACCAATATTATCGCTCATTCCATACTTACAAACATCTTGTAAATTACCTCCTTGTGCTCCAACACCTGGAACCAATATAAAGCTTTCTGGAATTATTTTTCTAATATCCTCAAAGTACTCAGCCTTCGTAGCGCCAACCACATACATAAGGTTTTGAGAATTATTATACGTTTTTGACACTTCCAAAACTTGTTTATAGAGCTCTTTTCCATCTACAGTTTTAGTTTGAAAGTCATAAGCACCTTCATTGGACGTTAATGTTAACAAAATAGTATGCTTGTCTTCAAAAGCAAGAAAAGGTTCAACCGAATCTTTTCCCATATATGGAGCCACAGTAACACTATCAAAACTTAAATCCTCAAAGAAAGCTTTCGCATACATGGTGCTTGTATTTCCAATATCTCCACGTTTGGCATCAGCAATGGTAAAAATTTCTGGATGCTTTTCATTAAGATACTTTATCGTTTTCTCTAGCGCTTTCCAACCCTTTAAACCATAAGCCTCATAAAAAGCTGTGTTTGGCTTATAAGCTACGCACAAATCATGTGTAGCGTCTATAATAGCTTTATTAAAAGCAAATATTGGGTCTTCTTCTTTTAATAAATGTTGAGGAATTTTATTTAAATCGACATCTAATCCTATACAGAGAAAAGATTGTTTTCTTTTGATTTGAATTATTAATTGGTCTGTGGTCAATATTTATTATTTGTCATTCCTGCAATCGCTGGAATCAATTATTTAATCATTCCGTTTCAATTTATGAGATTCCTGCTTTCGAAGGAATTTATATCACATCATCATTAGCCTTTAACAGCTCTGTGTTTTCTGCTATTGATAATTCGTTAATTATTTTTTGAATATCACCATTAATGATATTAGATAAATCGTAAAGTGTTAAACCTGGCACTCTATGGTCTGTTACACGTCCTTGCGGATAGTTATACGTTCTAATCTTAGCA
>CALGIH010000042.1 GCA_937916035.1 uncultured Lacinutrix sp. | reverse complement strand
TTTTTTCTAAATCTTCAAATCGCTTTTCAAGCTCCTCCTCTTTTCCTTCCCACTCTTTGTCAAATTTCTCCATGTGCTCTTCAATAAGTTTTCCTTTCTCTTCCCATTCCTTACCAAATTCTTCTCCCCATTTCTCCATGTCTTTAGCCCATTTGCCATCAAATTTTTTACTGAACTCTTCTCCCCATTTTTCCATGTCCTTGCCAAATTTGTCGCCAAAATTTTTACCAAATTCTTCTCCCCATTTTTCCATATTTACAGAATAAGAATCCCAATCGACTTTTGAAAACTCTCTTGCCCAAGCTTTCATGTCCTCTTTATACTCTTTGCCGTACTTCTTTTCAAACTCTTGACTCCATTTTTCTAAATATGGCTCGCCATCTTTTTTATATTTCTCTACATCAAATTGCACATTACGAACCCCTTGAGGTAATTCTGGCATCTCGGGCATTTCTGGCATCTCAGGCATTTCAAAGTTCATTTCTGGCATCTCTGGCATTTCTGGCATCTCAAAATCCATTGCTGGTATTTCAGGAATATTGATGTCTAATTCCTTTAGCATTTCTAATCCGCTGAAATCAAAGTTAAAATTACCTCCAAAGCCACCATTGGTTTCAATAGTTACATTAGCCCCTGATCCTTCAATATCTACATCCCAAGAATCTGATACTTCTTTTAATTCTTTTTTAGATAGATCGCTACTTTCAATAAATGCTTCTATTTGGATTTTATTACTGTCCCAAGTACTAATTTCAATATTCGTATGGGTCGTATTTAAATTTAAAGTAACATCCTTATTAGCATTTACGGTTTTAGATAGTTTTTCCAGCTTTTGTTGCGCTGCTAAACTAAATGCGCTTAAAAACGCGAGTGTTAGTGTTATATATTTATACGTGTTCATTTTTTTGATTTTTGATTAATTATACTTGAGTTCCCTCAAGCTCATTAGGTTCATTATTTAATTCGTTTAATTTCTCTTTAAGTCGATACAATAAATTCAACCGCAATTTTAAATTATCAATTAAAGCATTTACTGTTTGCTCCGTTGGACCAGAAGCTGATAACTCATCAGCAAGTACAGCATATTCATTATTAAGCTCCTCCAATTGCTCTAGATAGCCATCAAACATTTCTTTGCTATCTGGAGTCACTTTCATCTCTGAAAGCTCTAGATTAATATTTGCTAAATAATAGTCTTCTACTTTTTTCAACTGTGGTGAAATATCACCTAAAGGAGATTTCTCAACTATTTTTTCTAGTGTCGTATTATTCTCTAAAGGTTTATCAAAATAATTATAAGCTCCAAAACTCAATCCGATTAAAATAACAACACTTGCTGCAATATTTAAGAATGAAAATAAGGGTCTGCCTGGTTGAATAGGCATCTCTTTATCCAGCTTTTCTAGAAATCGTGCTTCATGACCTTTAGGCATCTTATGGCTGCTTACCTTAGGTTCTTCTTTAAATAGTTTTCTAATATCTTGTGCCATTTTGCTCTGCTGTTAATAGTTCTCTTAATTTTGCTTTACCTCTTGATAATTGTGTTCGCGATGCAACTTCTGTAATAGTTAATATCTCAGCTATTTCTTGATGGTCATAACCTTCTATTAAAAACAACATAACTACATACTGATACTTGTCTGGTAATTTTCGGATTGCTTCTTTTACTTCGTCTAAAGTAATTGCATCATCTACTAACCATTCGTTTTCATAATCAGTATCGATTACTTTAAGGTGCACCTCATCTAATTCCAACATCTGTTGTTTTTTAGATTTTAGTAAATCAATACTTTTATTGATAACGATTCGTTTTAACCAAGCTCCAAAAGTGACTTCCGCTTTATATTGGTGCAATTTTGCAAAGGCTTTAATAAAAGCTTCTTGTACAATATCTTCAGCTTCCATAGTGTCTTTTACAAAACGCATCGCCACTGTAAACATACCATCACAATATTGATTGTACAGTTTTAATTGCGCCTTTCGGTCGTTTTGTTTACACTTTTCAACAATATCAATTGTCAACGTATTCACTTATTTTTGTTTTGGTTAGGTCCTTGTAAAGGGTGCTAAAATGCATTTTAACAAGCTCATTACACCCTAAAGACGACACTAAAATTTGATTGTTGCAAAAAGGTAAATATTTTTTCTACATTGAAGTAACAAATTTTAACAAATTAACGTTTCTTTAAAAAAAAGCACTGACTAATATTTATATTTGTACTTACGAATTAATTGCTACTATGAATTTATTTTTAAAACGATTGGTTATTCTTCTAGCCATTTTGGCTGTCGGAATTTTTATTTACTCTTATTTGAATGATGGTATTTTTAAAAAACCCTTAAGTCCAAAAGATACTGTTGAATTCAGACTAAACGATTTAGAATTGGAAGTGTTTTATAACAGACCTTCCAAGCGAAATCGTACTGTTTTTGGTGGAATTGTTGCCTTTAATCAAGTTTGGCGAACTGGAGCCAATGAAGCCACTACTTTTGAAACCAACCAATCTCTTAAAATTGGGAATGATTATCTAGTTGCTGGAAAATATACACTTTGGACCATTCCAGGAGAGAATACTTGGGAAATAATTTTTAATGGAAAACAATATCCTTGGGGAGTTAATGATGCCATGGAAGCAATGCGAGAGCCTGATTATGATGTATTGAGCATTACAGTTCCTGTGCAAAAACTAGAAAATCCTGTAGAACAATTTACAATTGCTTTTGATAATTCAACAGATAACTTATCTTTAACCATGGCTTGGGAGACATCGAAAATTGTTGTTCCTTTAAAATAATGCTTTCGTGGGCAAACAAAATAAATCTGCTTTAAATGAACAAGAAGGTGTTTCGCAAAACGAAATCACTAACACATCTTCTATAGAATTCATCAAACAAAAACGAAAGACACAACCTTCTTCAGACGATTTAGTTGCTCATATTTTACAAGGTGATATTACTGCTTTAAGTAGAGCTATTACTTTGGTAGAAAGCAAAAACCCCAGTCATTTAGAAAAAGCCAATACTATTATTAAAGCATGCTTGCCTCATGCCAATAATTCCATAAGAATAGGAATAACAGGAGTTCCCGGAGTAGGCAAAAGCACTTTTATAGAAACCTTTGGAACACATCTCACTTCTTTAGGAAAAAAGGTTGCGGTTTTAGCAGTAGATCCAAGTAGTTCTATAACTAAGGGAAGCATTCTTGGTGATAAAACGCGTATGGAAGATTTAGTAAAAAATGATAGAGCCTATATAAGACCTTCTGCCTCTGGAAACTCATTAGGAGGTGTTGCAAGAAAAACTAGAGAAACTATTATGTTATGTGAAGCTGCAGGTTTTGATACCATTATTATTGAAACGGTTGGAGTTGGACAAAGTGAAACTGCTGTACATAGTATGGTAGATTTTTTCTTGCTATTAAAACTTGCTGGAGCAGGTGATGGACTACAAGGCATTAAACGTGGTATTATGGAAATGGCTGATGCCATTGCTATTAACAAAGCGGATGGTGACAATATTAAAAAAGCCAAATTGGCAAAAGTAGAATTCGGTAGCGCTTTGCATTTATATCCAGAAAAATCATCAAGTTGGCAACCTAAAGTAAGTATTTGTAGTGCTTTACATAATGAAGGTATTGCCGAAATCTGGGAGCTCATTGAGAGCTACCAAAAGCTCACAAAAGCCAATGCATACTTTGAGCATAAACGTAAGGAGCAGAATAAATTTTGGCTCATGCAGACTATTGAAGATCGCTTAAAATCAGATTTCTTTACCAATAAAAAAATTAAGGAAGCGCTTCAATATCAATTACAACTTATTGAACGCAACGAAACAACGCCTTTTGCTGCGGCAGATTATTTGTTGGGTTTATAAAAAATTCTCCTTATACCAATTAACTTGATGTGTTACACTTTCTAAAAGTGTGGTTTGCGGATTGTAGTTAAGTAAACGCCTAGCCTTATCAATATTTGCTTTAGTACGTGATTGATCTCCAGCTCGTTTTGGCACTATATCTATCTTGATTGATTTACCAAGCACCTTCTCTACTGCGTCAATACCATCTTGCGTAGTATGTTCAACTTCAGTGCCAAGGTTAATAACTTCACCATCAACTTTGGTTTCATTACCAATAACACTTACAATGCCATCAACAATATCTCCAACATAGGTAAAACTGCGTAAGTGCTTATCACTTCCTTCATATAAAGGGAAGGCTTCATCATTTAAACCACAAGCAATCAATTTTGTGTACATTTTCTCAGGACGCTCACGAGGTCCAATCACAGAATATAAGCGTAATGAGCATGCTTTCAAATGCAGTTCTCTACTTTTTTGTAATACTAATTGTTCTGCAGCTAATTTAGTAACACCATAGTGAGATGCTGGTTTTACTGCGACACTTTCTGGAAAGGTTGCTTCCAATCCATAAATGGAGGATGTTCCAATATTTATAAATAGCTTAAGGTTTTTGCATTGTAACGCATAATCTACTAAGTTTTTGGTTGCAATTACATTGTTTGTAAAATAGTCTTCAAACGAAGAGGTAGAAGAAATTCCTGGCTGTGCTGCAAAATGAAAGATATAGGAAATGTCAGTAGGCAGAACAGAAGCTAAATCAGTATCACGAAGATCTTTCTTTATAATCTTTACACCTTTATTCTCTGATGATTTTGAGTTTAATTGTTTTAACTCTAAACTATAATAATCATTGAAATTATCGACTCCAATAACCTTATGCCCAGCTTCACACAATCTTTCAGCAGTATGTGATCCAATAAAACCTGCAACACCTGTAACTAAAATGGTCATATTCTATTTTTATTACTGCAATTTAACATCTTTATTTATATTTAAAAGTCGTATTCGCAAATGTTAATTAAAAAAGAATATTTTTGTACTTAATAACAATGTCTCAATGAGTTTTCAATTTACCATTATTGTTCCTGTTTATAATGAAGAAGATAATCTTGAACGTGTTGAAAAAGAACTGCTGGCTTACACAAAAATAGCCACTAAAAACACCTGCATTCTTTTTGTAAATGATGGCTCCAAAGACGACAGTCAAACCATCATTGAAGCTATTTGCAGCAGAAACATCAACTTTAATTATATTTCGTTTGAAGCCAACAGAGGTTTAAGTGCAGCCATAAA
>CALGIH010000041.1 GCA_937916035.1 uncultured Lacinutrix sp. | reverse complement strand
TGTTTTTTGCCATGCAGTTTTCTAAAGCTTTCAAAAGCTATGGTCATAAAAAGTATGATGACATTAAATACGATGGTTTTTACAGACGCTTCAACCAAGAGGAGAATTTTCCTGAAATGGCTGGAAAAAATATTCGTGCCTATTTTAATTTCGATACCCAAGACCGTGAAAAAATCAACATTAAATTTGCATTATCTCCAGTAAGTACAGCTGGAGCTATGAAGAATTTGGAAGCTGAAATTCCGCATTGGGATTTCAATAAAACAAAAGAAGATACTAAAGCCAAATGGAACAAAGAACTTTCTAAAATTGAAGTTGAAACATTGACTGAAGATGATAAAACCACCTTTTACACAGCCATGTATCACACCAACCTCTCTCCTATTTTGTATGAAGATGTCGATGGACAATATCGTGGCTTAGACCAAAACATTCATCAATCTGATGGGTTTACAAACTATACCATTTTCTCACTTTGGGATACCTATCGAGCCTTGCATCCTTTATTCAACATTACACAGCCTGAACGGAATAACGACATGATAAAATCGATGCTAGCACATCATGATGAGAGTGTCCATAGTATGTTACCAATTTGGTCTCATTATGCCAATGAAAATTGGTGTATGATTGGTTATCACGCTACTTCTGTGATTGCAGACGCTATGGCGAAAAACGTGGGTGATTTTGACCATGAACGAGCATTACAAGCTTCTGTAAACACAGCGAATGTGCGTTATTTTGATGGATTAGGTGATTACATCGATAACCATTATGTTCCTGATGAAAAAAGTGGTGCTTCCGTTTCAATAACTTTAGAGTTTGCTTACAACGATTGGTGTATTGCACAGATGGCAAAGGATGTAAATAATGCTTCAACTGAAAAAGAATTTTTACTACGATCCGAATATTACAACAATGTGTACGATCCAAAAATTGGTTACATGCGACCAAAATTAGCAGATGGAACCTTTAGAGAAAACTTTGACCCAATGGACACACATGGTCAGGGTTTTATTGAAGGGAATGCCTGGAATTATGGTTTGTATGTGCCTCAAAATATTGACAAAATGGTTGATATGATGGGTGGAAAAGAACGTTTTACTCAGCACCTGGATTCTCTATTCACTATGGACATTGATGAAAAATATATTGCTAATCACGAAGACATTACGCGAGATGGCATCATTGGAAATTATGTACATGGCAACGAACCTGGTCACCATATTCCATATTTGTATAATTGGACAGGTCATCCAGAAAAAACCCAAGCTCGTGTACGCATGATTATGGACACCATGTATGGACCAACGGTTGACGGTTTATGTGGTAATGACGATGCAGGACAAATGAGTGCTTGGTATATTTTTAGCAGTTTAGGATTTTATCCTGTAACTCCTGGCTCTCCAGATTATGCCTTGGGAAGTCCTTTAGTGAAGGCAGCAAAAATTCATTTAGATAATGGAAAAACGTTGACCATTATAGCCAACAACCAAAGTAAAGACAATGTGTATGTGCAAAGTGTTTCAGTGAACGGAAAACTTTTAGAAGGGAACTTATTATCACACCAAAATATTATGAATGGAGGCGAACTCGTTTTTGAAATGAGTGCAACTCTGAAGCAATAAATTTAATTATGAAACGTAGAAATTTTTTAAAAAACGCCTCCCTAACAGGAGTTGGGTTAGCAGTAGGAAGTTCATTAGCAAGTTGTGCTGAAAATGCTTCAGAAGATAAAAAAGCAATAGCAAACACAAGCAAAGCATCATTACCATTGGTTATTGCTAATTGGCATGTAATAGATGCTACAGCAAAAGCAATGGAAGTTCTCCAAGCAGGAGGAACGGCCTTAGATGCTGTTGAACAAGGCTGTAAAGTTGAAGAAGCTAATGAGAAAGGTCAATCTGTTGGAAAAGGTGGTTTGCCAGATCGTGATGGCAATGTCACTTTAGATGCCTGTATTATGGATAAACATGGCAATTGTGGTTCTGTGGTTTATCTTAAAGATATTAAACACGCTGTTTCAGTTGCTAGAAAGGTAATGGAAGATACACCTCACGTGATGCTCGCAGGAGAAGGAGCTAAACAGTTTGCTATTGAACAAGGTTTTGAACCAGAAGACTTATTAACCGAAGCTTCCAAAGAAGCTTGGGAAAAGTGGAAAATAGAAGCGAAATACAAACCTATTATCAATATTGAAAATCACGATACTATTGGTATGCTAGCTATTGACAAGAATGGAGATATCTCTGGAGCATGTACAACAAGTGGCTTAGCTTATAAAATGGCAGGACGTGTTGGAGACTCGCCTATTATTGGTTCTGGATTGTTTGTTGATAATGAAATTGGAGCTTGTGTTGCAACTGGTTTAGGTGAAGAAGTTGTAAAAACCGTTGGTAGTTTTTTAGTAGTAGAATTGATGCGACAAGGAAAATCGCCTCAAGAAGCTTGCGAAGAGGCTATTAGTAGAATAGTAAATAAACCCAATAACGATTATAAAAACTTCCAAGTTGGTTATATAGCTGTAAATAAACAAGGAGAAACAGGCTTTTACTCTATACACCAATGGTTTAGTATGACCAAATTTCAAGATGGCGTGAATGAGCAGATACAATCTGATTATTTCAACAAGGAATAATCAGACTTTTTAATCAAAAAAAGCTAATTGACTGTTTCTCAATTATTTGAAATACATAAAACATCGATGAAATACACAAATTCATTTTAAGTATTATTGAAAAAGTATGCATTTCATCGATATTTCATGTTGTCTTCCCCTAAAAAAAAATCACATTTTAATGCACTTCATCAATTATATTCACTTACATACTAGCTCCGGTTGTTTATTTGTTTCAGAAACCTACAAGAATAGAAATAATGAAAAAAGTAATATTAACACTAGCGATTTTAGTTTCCCCTTTTCTAATGACTGCACAAAACAGTGATGAAAATGCTAAGACTGAACTTAATACTGCTATAAAGACTGAAGTTGAAGTTGCTTCTAAAAAGAAAACATAAAAAATAAACATCAATCCTTTAGAGCAAACACAAATGAACTTTAAGAAAAGCACCGATATTATCAGTGTTAATGGTGGTACTACCATTCATAAAATCCTTTTAGATCGTTATCAAAACGAAGAAGGCTTTGTGATTGCTGGCGGAAGCCCAAGAGAAGCCTTTGTTAAAGGTGCAGTTACTATGTATAAAGGACTGAGCTTAATTCCAGAGTTAATGATCGACACGCACTTCATTCAACGTGGTCGCTTTGGTCGTGTATCTGAAGCCGTTGCTAAATTTCCTAGTTTATTAGGCATTGGTCTTGCAGAAGACACTGGGATTATTATTAAAAACGGTAACGATTGTACTGTTATAGGCTCTGGTATGGCCATCGTTTTTGATGGTAGTGAGCTTTCTCATAACAATGAAAAATTATTAGAAGAAGGCACTCCAATGACAATGACGCATATGATTGTTCATGTACTTTCAAATGGCGATCAATATGACATCCAAAACAGAACAGTTAGTGTGCTACCTATTGAGGCTGATTTTATTTAGACCTCATTACGAGGAACAAAGTAACGCGGTAATCTCATTATTAGAAACTTCAAATAAACAGATTGCCACATCTCATAAAAATGAGATTCGCAATGACAAACTACTTATAAATATAAATTTCTTCTTCCCCTTTGGAAGTTTTAAAAGCACGATACATACCTTCCGTATTAAAAGGCATCGCAATATTTCCTTGAGCATCAATGGCAATTAAACCTCCATCGCCTTTAAGTTCAAGGATCCGTTTATGAATGACTTCGTTTGAAGCTTCTTCGACTGAAAGTCCTTTGTGCTCCATTAAACAAGACACATCATACGCGACAACACCTCTTATAAAAAACTCGCCACTTCCAGTACAACTTACGGCACATGTTTTATTATTAGCATAAACGCCTGCTCCAACCATTGGTGAATCACCAACGCGTCCCCATTTTTTATTTGTCATTCCACCTGTTGATGTTGCACCAGCAATATTTCCATGTTGATCACAAGCTACTGCTCCAACAGTTCCGAATTTGCCGTCTTTTTTAACACTGTGGTCTAACTGAAAGCTGTCACTATCCTTAATACCTTGCCATTGTTTGTAACGAACTTCATCATAAAAATACTCTGGAGTTTCAATGTCATAGCCATTGCTTTTTGCGAATTTCATAGCACCTTCACCAGCTAAAAACACATGATAGCTTTTTTCCATAACATCTCTAGCCAACGACACAGGATTTTTAATGCCTGTAACCAAACTAACCGCTCCTGCATCTAAAGTTTTTCCATCCATGATGGAAGCATCCATTTCATGAGTACCTTCATAGGTAAACACAGCACCTTTTCCGGCATTGAATAATGGCGTATCCTCTAATGAGTTTACGGCAGATTCAACGGCATCTAATGCTGTTCCTCCTTGTTCAAGAATTTTATATCCAATATCTCGTGCTGTTTTTAATGCGGCCTTATACTCCGCTTCTAATTCTAGTGTCATTAATCCTTTTACTAAGGTTCCAGCACCTCCATGTATGGCAATTGAGAAGTTATTCATTGCAAATTATTTTTTACAAAAATACGTTGAGATTTTTTAATAACTTTCTTTAAAATGAGCTTCTTTTGTTTTTAAAGATATTGTAATTTGCAGTCTGTCGGTTCGAGCGCATTAAAGAACTCTTTTTATGTTTAACATTGAAACCTTTCGGCTTACTTTGTAAGTTACCTTCAATAAAATATATTTTCATTTCGGTAGTGCTCAAGGTGACATTCATTTCAATATAAACACTACAATGTCACAACAAAAACGCCTTTTCTTAGTTGATGCTTACGCTTTAATTTTTCGTGGTTATTACGCCTTTATAAAAAATCCGAGAATTAACTCAAAAGGAGAAGATACCTCAGCCATTATGGGTTTTATGAACTCGTTACTAGATGTTATAAAACGTGAACGTCCAGATCATTTAGCGGTTTGTTTTGATAAAGGCGGAAGTGCAGACAGAGTAGAAATGTATGGCGAATATAAAGCCAATCGCGATGCAACTCCCGAAGGTATAAAAACAGCTGTCCCTTACATTTATGAAATCCTGAAAGCCATGCACATTCCAATCATGGTGAAAGAAGGTTATGAAGCCGATGATGTGATTGGTACATTAGCCAAGAAAGCCGAAAAAGAAGGCTACAAAACGTATATGGTCACTCCAGATAAAGATTTTGCGCAGCTCGTTTCTGAAAATATATTTATGTACAGACCAATGTTTGGAGGTGGTTATGAAACTTGGGGAATTCCTGAAGTTCAGAAAAAATTTGAAGTGACTGATCCTTTACAAGTCATTGATTTTTTAGGAATGATGGGAGATGCTTCCGATAATATTCCAGGGCTTCCAGGTGTTGGAGAAAAAACAGCTAAGAAATTTTTAGCTGCTTATGGAAGCATGGAAAACCTGTTGGCGAATACGCATGAGCTTAAAGGAAAAATGAAAGAAAAGATTGAAGGCGCTAAAGAATTAGGAATGCTATCTAAAAAGCTAGCAACTATTATGCTTGATGTTCCTGTAGACTTTCATGAAAAAGATTTTGAAATGTCTCAACCTGATATTCCTAAAGTCACAGAAATTTTTCAAGAATTAGAATTTAGACGTCTAATTGATAATTTTAATAAAACTTTTGCTACAGACACTTCGACTGCGATCAGTACACAAGACAGTCCTAAAACATCTAAAGTTGAAGATGACAAGCCACCAGCGACTCCAAAAGAGGGAAAATCTGCAGGTGCTGGACAATTCTCGTTGTTTGGTAATGCTGCTACTGCTGCAACTGAAACTGTTTCAGAATTTACACGTAAAACTGCCGAAAACACGTCGCATTTTTACCAAAGTGTCGCTCCTGGAATGGCAACCAAGCTTTTTATTAAAAACTTGATGCAGCAAACTTCTGTGTGTTTTGATACTGAAACTACTGGATTAAATCCGTTGATTGCAGAATTAGTTGGTATTGCTTTTTCTTGGGAAGTTAGCAAGGGATTCTATATGCCTTTTCCAGAAAATCGTGACGAAGCTCAAGAGCTTATAGAGCAATTGAGACCATTTTTTGAGAACGAAGCCATCGAAAAAATTGGTCAGAATTTAAAATATGATATTAAAGTGCTCGCCAAATACAAGGTTGTTGTAAAAGGCAAACTATTTGATACCATGTTAGCGCATTACCTCATCAATCCAGATATGCGACATAATATTGAAGTGTTGGCTGAGACCTATCTAAATTACACGCCAATCTCTATTACAGAATTGATTGGTAAAAAAGGAAAAAATCAACGCTCCATGCGAGATGTTCCATTAGATAAGCAAACGGAATATGCTGTTGAAGACTCTGATATTACACTGCAATTAAAAGAACATTTTGAAAAAGAATTAGTTGAAGCCAATACACAAAAACTCTTTGATGATATTGAAGTGCCTTTACTTCGTGTGCTTGCAGCCATGGAATTAGAAGGTATTAATTTGGATGGTAAGTTCTTAAATTCTTTATCTGAAGAACTCAATAGTGATATTGCAACTTTAGAAAAGAACATTTATGAAGAAGCTGGTGAAGCATTCAACATCGCATCACCAAAGCAATTAGGAATTATATTGTTTGATAAATTAAAACTAGTAGATAAACCTAAGAAAACCAAAACAGGACAGTATGCAACGTCCGAAGATATACTAAGTTACTTGGCAAAAGACCATGAGATTATTCGGCATATTTTAGAGTATCGTGGTTTAGCCAAATTAAAGAGTACATATGTAGATGCCTTACCACTTCAAGTGGAACCATTAACAGGACGCGTCCATACAGATTATATGCAAACCGTTGCAGCAACTGGACGCTTGAGCAGTAACAATCCAAACTTGCAGAACATTCCAATTAGAACCGAACGTGGTCGACAAGTACGCAAGGCATTTGTTCCTCGAGATGAAAATTACACTTTATTGGCAGCAGATTATTCGCAAATAGAATTACGAATCATTGCAGCTTTAAGCCAAGAAGAAACCATGATTACAGCCTTTAAAAATGGTGAGGATATTCATGCTTCCACAGCATCGAAAGTTTTTAATGTGCCTTTAGCAGAAGTAACTCGCGAACAACGTAGCAATGCCAAAACAGTCAACTTTGGGATTATCTATGGCGTATCCGCTTTTGGCTTAAGCAATCAGACTGATTTATCACGTGGTGAGGCCAAAGAATTGATTGATACATATTACGAAACCTATCCAAAACTTCGTGCTTATATGAGTGAACAAGTCGATTTTGCTCGCGATAATGGTTATGTAAAAACCGTTTTAGACAGACGTCGTTATTTAAAAGATATCAATTCACGCAATGCAATTGTTCGAGGAGCAGCTGAACGAAATGCCGTCAATGCACCCATACAAGGGAGTGCAGCAGACATTATAAAAATTGCCATGATTAATATTTATAACAAACTCGAAGCAGGCAACTACAAAACTAAAATGTTGTTACAAGTGCATGATGAATTGGTGTTTGATGTTTACAAACCTGAATTAGAGGAAATGAAAACATTGATTAAAACCGAAATGGAGAGTGCTTTTGTGATGGATGTTCCTTTGGATGTTGAAATGGATGTTGGTTTGAATTGGTTGGAGGCGCATTAAATAGTATTTAGATGAAAAAAATTGAAGTTGTAGCTGCAATAATAAATTTTGAAAATGAAATTCTCTGTGTTCAAAGACCTAAAAATAAGCTAAGTTATATTTCTGAGAAATTTGAATTCCCTGGAGGGAAAATTGAAAAAGGAGAATCAAAAGAAGACGCTTTAAAAAGAGAGTTAATTGAGGAATTAAATTTTATTCCAACAAAGATAGATAGTCTGTTTTTAACTGTTGTACATGAATATCCTGACTTTGAATTAACAATGCATAGTTTTAAATGTTATTCAGAAACGAAAAACATTAAATTAAACGAACACATTTCTAGCAGAAATGCCTGATTCTGGAAAACCGGTTGTCCACTTTAAGTTTCAATTAGAACAGCCTGTAAAAGATGATTTATACAATTACATAACTGCTGTTAACAGAGAAAAACTACCTCAAAATAATATTAAACCTGAACTACAATTATTAGAAAAAGAAGAAAAAACATCTCAATTCACAGTTCCATTATACGATTTTTACGCAGCAGCTGGAACCTTTAGTGAAATGCAAGATGGAAAAGAATATAATCTAAAGTCTGTTCCAGAAAGATTTGCTACAGAAGATTATTTTGCTTGTAGAGTAATTGGTGAATCAATGAATAAGATTATTTCAAATAACTCAATTTGTCTATTCAAAAAATATTTTGCTGGTTCTCGTAGTGGTAAAATTATATTAATTGAAAACAAAGACTCATACGACCCAGATTTTAATTCAACCTTTACCGTAAAAACATATTCAAGCGAAAAAACTGTTTCAGAAGAAGGTTGGCAACATAATTCAATAATATTAAAACCCAACTCATTTGATAAAGGTTTTAAAAATATAATTATTGATGAAGAAAACAGTAACGAAATGAGAATTATTGGCGAATTTATTACTGTATTATCATAACTCATTCTCACGAACCCAACCATCTCAAAC
>CALGIH010000040.1 GCA_937916035.1 uncultured Lacinutrix sp. | reverse complement strand
TATGAAGCGTAGCGAGGAAAGAGCTATGATTTTATATACGGTGCTGACAACAGTAAATTAACAACAAATCAAGAAAAACATTTATCTTTGAATTATTAACTAAATGCTCTCTCAGAAAAAGTCCACTTTAGTTTGAATACATACAATGCAATAAAAATCAGAAGACACCTTAAAATTCGACAAATGATTATTATTTAGTATAAAGTAAATCTAATATTTCTGAACTAACCCTTGTTGGTTTCTGAGTTTTTGAATCTATTAGACACTGTGTTGTCTCTGCTTTTGCGATTACTTTTTTATTATTAACAATTGGCGCATGACGAATTGATCTCACTCCTTTAGACTTACCAACCCTAATTGTTACAATAATCTTATCATTGTAAAATGCTTCACCTAAATAATCTATTTCATAGCGTAGACAAATCCAATAATATTTTTTGTTTATTTCTTCATTAGCAAGGATTGCCCAATGTTTTTCTGAAGTATCATTAACCCATTTCAAATAAACCAGATTATTTACGGGATTTAATGTGTTAATATTTTAATGATTAACCTTAACTAAATACTGATATGAAATGGAATCTTTCGGTGAGATATTAGTCCTAACTATTTTAGTCATAGTGCCTCTAAAGCTACTCTTATTTTTTTTGGAATTGAACCCAATTTATTTACAAAAATATTAACGGATACTAACTTGAAATTTAATTATATCTTACAAGATCTGCTATCAGCTACTTTGCGATAATAATGTTCTCCAATTTTACGAACTATCTTCAATTTCATAAGTAAATAAATAGGATAAAACGGAACTATTAATCTTCTAAAAATCTGCATATAACTATCGTAACCAGAATATATTTTAATACCATCATAAGAATACATATCATAATAACGGTTTTGCATAGCCTCTGATGCCTCATCTAAATTCATATCCTTTGCGAAGGAAAAATTGCATTTATTTTGAAAATCAAAAAAAGAAAGAAAACTTCTAACCCTTTTACAAATACCACAACCTTCATCAAAATATATCGTCAATGTATCTTTCATTTTTTAAAATTATAATTAGACTATTAAATCACTTAAATAATTAAGCTTTCCCAGGGCTGCTGCTCTTTTAGTTTTTTTGTATTACCTATTCCTTTTTCTAATAAACCATCTTTGGCATCATAAATACGGTATTCCATATTTTGTGTGTGAAACTGTGGTGATTCAACCATGATAACGCGCAATTGACCTGAATCATAATTACATCGTTTTTGAATGGAGTTTAATAGAACTTCATGGTGTAAATGCCCATCTCCAAAATTCCAACCCACTACCTCTCCAGCTAACATTTCTCCGTCTATCCAACGATAATCGGCTACATTATCAATTGCCTTAGGGATTAATTGATTGAGTAACCTTCCAGGCAAATGCATTAATCGGAATCCAAGAATCATAGAAACGATTCCTTCAGCAAAATCATTTTCATAAAGTTTTCCCATTTGAACTAAAACGTCCTTAGAGGTTTTAGGAATTTTATTTTCAAGAACGTCCTTAGAATCACCTTTAAATAACCAAACACTATAGGCCCATGTTCCAGCATAATACCTCATAGATAATAAAAAAGAGATATATTTTGGAAATAAATTCCCTAGAAGGGGTAAAACAAATAATGAAATTAATAATATTACAATTAATATTGGGGAGGTTATTTCCATGGGATTAAACTCTAAATTACCATAAAATAGCATCCATGCTCCAAAGACCATAATGACATTCCATTCAAGTGGCACGCCCATTGGGAAATTGGCAAAAATAAAAATATGGAAAAGTGTAAGCGCTATTAATGCATAAAATGTCATTTCAGAATTACCTATAAACACTAATAAAAGTATGGGCATTACAAACTCAATGATTGTCCCTAAATGAGCCATATAACTTGCTTTTCGGCTAGGGCGAAGGTCTTCAGGATAGGATTTAAATAAACTCTTTTTGAAGTTATCAAAGATAGAAGGAGTAAAGAGGATACTATTGCTCAACATTACACTTACAGCATATGTGAAATTAGGTGTGAGTTTAGAAAAAGCCGCCCAAAACCAAATTCCAAACCAAATAATTTTTAAACCATGGCCAGTTTCAAGAGGAAACATAAAGCATATGGCCATTGGTAAATAGATGTCTGCTCTAGCGGCCAAATAAATAGTTCTATCTAAAATACCACAAATAATAAGTAGTAAAATAACAGGTGAAACTATGTTAGGTTCAATTGATGGGGCTATGCAGACGCGTATTAAAGAAACTAATAGCGCTAGATATAAGGCAATATCTAACCAATTTCGACTGTCATTTTTAATTAATGGAATTTTTGTAAAGCATGGGATTTTTATCGTTTTTGGTCTTAAAAAATAAGTAATCCCTCCTATGATAGGTGCGTATCGGCCTGTTAAGGGACCACTGGCACCACCCAATCCAAACACCTCAATCAGAACCGTCCAAAAAATGAATTTACCCAAGGCTTCTGGATTTGTCCACCAAAGATAAAATTCAGAAATACCTCCTAAATCATTTGAAAATGAACAAAACCAAAAGAACATTAAAACATAGAACACTATCTTTATTAAATAGAAAATTGCAACTGAAAGTGGCGAACCATAGCCTTGAACAGCCCAAGTCTGGCAAACTTTTTTGGCACGTTCCTTATAGGATAATTTTTTCCATTCCTGAAAATCATAAGGTAATGGCAGAGGATTAAGAAATTTTTCTAAAGGTGTCATAAATTTTTATTTAAATAATTCTAGCTATTGCTTTTTTAAACAGGTCTCTTTTCTTTTAGTACAAATTAATTTTCATTTACTAATTTTTCTAAAACCAACCTGATATTTTCTGGTATTGAAACAGATTTATTTTCTACTCTATTTACAAAAACATGAATAAATTCGCCATAGGCACAAGCAGTATTCTCTCCTTTTTTAAAAATTCCAACACCATAAGTAACAGCACTATTTCCTAACTTTTTAACATATAAACCAGCTTCAATTTTATCTGGATAAGCTATTGGGGATCGGTAATTACAATTAGAATGTACAACAAAACCAACAATTGGTGCG
>CALGIH010000039.1 GCA_937916035.1 uncultured Lacinutrix sp. | reverse complement strand
TGGTAATTGGGAAAACATCCAATTTACGGTATCACTATAATTCATGTTACTGTGTAACACTAAAGTTAATAACTACAAAACCTACTTGTGTTGCTGGAGCCTTAGAATCGCCTGGCCATTTATAAGTCATAGCTGTTTTTTTGGCTGCATCATACAAGCAAATCGCTCCTGTTGTGCCTCTTTTTCCTGGTACTGCACTAACAACATTTCCATTTTTATTTACTTGAATTTCAACAACAACGCTTCCTTCTTCATCACATTCAGGAACTACTTTTGAGTTTGTCGGCTTACCTCTTCCTCTGAGCCCATAACCACTTCCTCCTCCTCCAGTTCCAGGTTCCCCAAAATAAGATGGTGCATAAGGATCTCCATCTAATTGACCTTTATCTCCAGCCTTGTTATCATCGCCTTCGCCACCAGTTTCTTTACCATCAGTTTTACCTATACCTCCAATGAGGTCATCTAATTTTTTCCTTTTCTCTTCCTGTGCCTTTATCTCTCTTTCAATACGTTCTGCTTCTGCCTTAGCTTTAGCATCTTCAATTGCTTTTTTACGTTCAACTTCTTTTTGCTTCTTCATAGCAATGCTTTCTGGATTGTCTTCAGTTAGCACTTCTTCTTTAGTTTCTTGAGGTGTTGAAGCATCTGTTTTAGATTCTTCTTCTTGAACTTTAGGCTGCTCTATAACTTCTTTAGTTTCAGACTTTATAGGCTCTTTAGGTTGAATATCTCCACTACCAAAATCGGTCGTACCAAAATTTACGGCAACACCATATTCTTCTGGCGGATCTAAATAAGTTGGACCAACAATAAAAATCAACAAAATTAGAATCATGGCTAATAGCGTTGTAATTCTTGCCGAATCTTTTTCATATTTGGTTTCAAAATATTTCATTTGATAATTCTTATTGTTTTTTAACAGACAATTGTAATATTCATTCTATAACTTGGTGAAAAGTCAAATTCTTTGATATAAATATTTCATAGCCTAATTAGGTTTTACAGCCAATATCACTTTGAATTTGTTTCTGTTGGCAATATCCATAACAGTCACAACATGCTGAACAGGAACAGATGCTTCTGCTCTTAAAACAATAGTTGGTTTTTCTTCGCCAGATAGTGCGTTAATCAACTCACTTTCCAACACGCTCTCGCCTACTCTTTTTTCATCAATGTAATAGGTCAAATCTTTTTTAATGCTTACTGCAATTGATTTCTTGTTTTCAGTCTTTCCATTTGCTGTTGGTAATAAAATATCAATAGCACTTGTGGTTACCAAAGTGGATGCAAGCATAAAAAATATCAACAGCAGGAATACAATATCTGTCATCGAAGACATATTGAATTCTGGTGTTACTTTATTTCTTCCTCTTAAATCCATATTAAATTGGTTCGTTTAGTAAATCTAAAAACTCAACAGAATTTGCCTCCATTTGATGAATGACCTTATTGGTTCTAACCACTAAATGGTTAAAAGCTATGTAGCCAATAATACCAACAATTAAACCAGCAACCGTTGTTGTCATTGCTGTATAAAGCCCACTTGCAAGTACGTCCATTTGTATGGTGCCTCCAGCATTGGCTAGTTCAAATATTGCTATTATCATTCCAATTACTGTACCTAGAAATCCAATCATTGGAGCAGCACCAGAAATGGTTGCAAGAACGCTCACATTTTTTTCAAGCCCATAAACTTCCAATCTTCCCGCATTTTCAATAGCTGTATTAATGTCTGCAAGCGGCTTCCCTATTCTAGAAATCCCTTTACTAATCAATCTGGAAACTGGTGTGTTTATCTGAGCACAAAGCACTTGAGCTGAATCAATTTTCCCGTTTGTGACATGGTCTTTTATTTGATTCATGAAGTTAGCATCTATTTTTGACGCTGCTTTGATAGCAAAAATGCGTTCAAAATAAATGTATGAGGCAACCATTAAAAGCACAAATAAAACCATGATTATTATTTGGCCTGCAAGTCCACCACTTGAAATAAGTTCAATAATAGAAAGTGTTTTTTTTACAGATTCTCCATCAGTAATAAGTTCTGAACCATCTTGCACAGTTTTAAGCATTGCTGAGTATAGCATATAATTGTATTGTTAGATTTTGAATAATAACGATTGATTTATAAATAAAGTATTTTAAAAAAGTGTTCTTGTAAAAAAGAATACAGCTGATCCAGCTAAAAAACCAATTAGAGCTAGCCATGAAATTTTCTTAATATACCAGAAGAAATCAATTTTCTCCATTCCCATGGCAACAACTCCTGCTGCTGAACCTATTATTAACATACTACCACCTGTTCCAGCAGAAAAAGCAATAAAATGCCAAAGCTCATTATCCAGTGGCTCAGAGAACATCCCTAAACTGGCTGCAACTAACGGAACATTATCAATAACTGCAGATCCAACACCTAATAATAATATTACTAAATCTGAAACACCTGCATGATGCAATTCAGTACCTAACATTGGTGTGTTTTCTTTTAATATAGTAGCAAAATCAAATAAAATACCTAAAGATTCTAATGCTGCTACAGCCATTAATATTCCCAAGAAAAACAATATACTTGGCAATTCAATTTTCGATAAGGAATGATGTACAGGGCTATGATGTGCATGTTCTTCGCTTTCCTCATTATCAACTACTGTTAAACTGAATTTTGAGTTACTATATATTTCAGCAAAAATAGCAACCACGCCTAATCCTAACATCATACCTACATAAGGAGGTAAATGTGTAGCTAACTTAAAAATTGGTACCGAAACAATTGCTCCTAAACCTAAAAATAACATTGTAGAGCTAAATTTACTTTTCGGCGCATCGTTATTACTTTCTTCAACTTCTAAATGACCTTTAAATGCAGGTAAAAATGATGCAATAAGTGTTGGAATCGCCATACAAAAAAATGATGGTAGAAATAAGTAACCTATTAAATGACCAGTACTAACTTTATTACCAATCCAAAGCATTGTTGTTGTAACGTCTCCAATTGGTGACCATGCGCCTCCAGCATTTGCTGCAATAATGATTAAACCAGCATACCAAATACGAACACTTCTATCTTTTACTATTTTTTGCAATATTGAGATAAGTACAATAGTTGCAGAAAGTATAAATGCTAGGATAGCAAAAATCAATAGTATTTTAGTTTTTT
>CALGIH010000038.1 GCA_937916035.1 uncultured Lacinutrix sp. | reverse complement strand
AAATACTTTCAAAAGACTTTAAAGTGTTTGACACTAAAGCTGAAACACTATTAATTAAAAAAACTTCTGCTGAAGCTATTTGTACTAAGTTATTTGAAGCAAATATAAATTCAGTTATTATTGAAGGTGGAGCTACTACTTTACAGCTTTTTATTGATGCCAATCTTTGGGATGAAGCCAGAGTATTTATTGGAGAAACAACTTTCAAGGAAGGAGTAAAAGCACCTATATTTGTAGGACAATTAATGTCTGAAGAAAAAATAATTGCCGATACATTAAAAATTTATGTCAACAATTAAAACAATTATATTTGATTTTGGGGATGTTTTCATTAACCTCGATAAACCAGCAATAGAAAGAGAGTTAATCAAATTAGGAGTCCCAAAATCTATTTCCTTAGATATGAATCATATTGCTTCTAAATATGAAAAAGGCCTCATTAATACAGATGCTCTTACAAATTACTTCACTAATAAGTTTTCCAAAATTTCAAAAGAAGACTTTATCAAAGCTTGGAATGCAATTATTCTAGATTTCCCTGAGTGTCGCCTTAAGTTCATTGAAGAGCTAGCTTCAGAAAATAAATACAAGCTAATTTTACTGAGTAATACTAATGATTTGCACATAGAACAAGTAATTAAAAACATGCGTTTAAATCGTTACAAAAGATTTAAAAACTGTTTTGATAGGTTTTATTTATCACAAGAAATTCATCTAAGTAAACCAAATAGTAATATTTACGAGTTTATATTAAATCAGAACCATTTAAATGCCAACGAATGCCTATTTATTGATGACTTAAAAGAAAATACAGACGCTGCTTTTAAACTAGGAATTCATGTTTGGAATTTAATTCCAGGACAAGAAGATATTACCAATTTATTTACCTCTAAGAAGCATTTATTTTGATTTATCTAATTCTAAGTATCCTTGCCTCTACAGCTATTTTTGTTGTTTTCAAACTCTTTGAACGTTTTAAAATTAATACGTTACAAGCAATTGTTATCAATTATATAATAGCTTGTTGTTGTGGACTTTTAAGTTACGAAGGCACAATAAATATTTCAGAAACATCAAGCTCGAAATGGTTTTTAGGAGCGATATTATTAGGCTTTTTATTTATTTCAGTATTTAATTTAATGGCACTAACAGCACAACGTCACGGCCTTTCTGTAGCTTCTGTTGCAGGAAAGATGAGTGTTATGATTCCTGTTGTTTTTGGCATTCATGTTTATGCTGAAAGTATAAGTGTGCAAAAAATATTTGGAATTGTTTTAGCATTAATTGCTGTATATCTAACAGCCATAAAAGCTAAATCATCAATAAATATTAGACAAAGTTTATGGCTTCCCTTCTTACTTTTCTTGGGTTCCGGTGTTATTGACACATCAATAAAATATCTCGAAACAACTTATGTTCCTGAAAATGGGATCCCAATTTTCTCGGCTACCATCTTTGGTTGTGCAGCCATAATAGGTATACTTATATTAATAATTATGAAACTAAAGAATACATTTGTATTTAATGTAAAAAATATCTTTGGTGGAATTATTTTAGGAATCATAAATTACTATTCCATTTTCTTTT
>CALGIH010000037.1 GCA_937916035.1 uncultured Lacinutrix sp. | reverse complement strand
TCGCTAAATTTATTAGACGCAACAGACGTTATAAAAGCATGCTACCTGTTGGAATTCGTATTTAATAATGTACCATTCAATATAAATAAAAAAGCCGAAGTTAAAACTTCGGCTTTTTTATTTTCCTTTAATCTTCTAGATTTTACCTTGTGAACACATAGGTTATATCTTGTGAAATAGTGGTTTCTGAAGTATCAATGTCTTTTGCAACAAAACCATTATGTATATGCATTGACAATGTGTTTTCGTTTAATGTTAGCAAAAACTCTTCACCATTATTATTTAGTGTAATGGTATTATTAGTCATGGTGTAACCCACTAAAGAAGGGACTATATCATCTCTTGTAGAACAAGCAGTCAATAAAACTTGTTGGCCATTTTCCATTCTTGTATTATAAGTAACCGATGAACTATAAAAAATAGTTCCATTTGAAGGGTCTATAAAACTTATTGCAGAATCACTTAAACATCCTGCTGAAAATTCTGAGTTTGAAATACCATCATTATCTAGATCAATTGGTGTATTTACTTTCCATGATGTCAATTTCCACTGTCCTAAAATAGCTGATGTTTCATCAATAGCTTCAGTAGAGCATGATGTACAAAAAATTAAAGGCAGGATTAGATATATGGCTAAATGTGATTTTTTCATGTTTGGGGAACTAATATTATAATTATAGGCTTTTCAAAGATAATAGGTATAAGTTCATTTATATAAAAAATTAGATAAGAAGACCCGAAATTGGGTTAAATCACTCATTAACAACCTTTCTTATAAAGAAAACACTTGAATAAACTCAAATCTTACTAAACCATCTTCATCAATTTCAGAGAGTTCTACTTGATGCAACGTGTTAACTAAATTAGGGTTCCATGGTGTTTTTACTTTTACATAATTCTCGGTAAAACCATGAATGTAGCCTTCTTTATTTTCCCCTTCAAACAAAACAGTTCTTAAACTCCCTATTTGACTTTCATAAAAAGCTCTTCTCTTTTTTGCAGATAATCCTCTTAGCATTTTACTACGTTTAGATCTCACATTTTTTGGCACAACACCTTCTAAATTTGCTGCAACCGTATTATCACGTTCTGAATATGTAAAGACGTGTAAATATGAAATTTCGAGTTCATTTAAAAAATTGTAGGTTTCTAAAAAATGATCATCTGTTTCTCCAGGAAAACCAACAATAACATCAACACCAATGCAAGCATGTGGCATTACAGTCTTAATTTTTGAAACTCTATCTACGTATAGCTCTCTCATATAGCGACGACGCATCAACTTCAATATTTCATTACTTCCACTTTGTAACGGAATATGAAAATGAGGCACAAAAGTTTTGCTCTTAGCAACAAATTCAATCGTTTCATTTTTTAACAAATTTGGCTCGATCGATGAAATTCGTAATCGTTCAATACCTTCTACTTCATCCAATTTTTGCACCAATTCATAAAATGTATGTTCGTGTGTTTTGTTACCAAACTCTCCTTTGCCGTAGTCGCCAATATTGACTCCAGTTAGTACAATTTCTTTGATACCTTTATCAGAAATTTCTTTGGCATTACTTAATACATTTTCTAAAGTATCACTTCGCGAAATCCCTCTAGCCAATGGAATGGTGCAATATGTACACTTATAATCGCAACCATCTTGTACTTTTAAAAAAGCACGAGTTCGATCTCCAAAGGAGAAGCTTCCAATATAAAAATCTGCTTCTTCAATTTCACATGAATGCACTTCTCCAAAGTCATTTTTAGAAAGATCATTAATGTAGTCTGTAATTTTAAATTTTTCGGTTACTCCAAGTACCAAATCAACACCATTGATATCAGCCAATTCCTGAGGTTTTAATTGAGCATAGCAGCCAACAGCTGCTACAAAAGCTTCAGGATTACTTTTTTGTGCTTGCTTAACAATGGTTTTGAATCGCTTGTCAGCATTTTCAGTTACAGAACAGGTATTAATAACATATATATCAGCAGGTTCTGAAAAATCAACACGATCAAAACCTTCTTCGTTAAAGTTTCTTGCGATGGTAGATGTTTCAGAAAAATTAAGCTTACAACCTAAGGTATAAAATGCGACTTTTTTTCTACGATTCATTCTTGTATTTTTACCAAGAATGTAAATTTACAACTAATAACTTAAATGCTAAAAATTTACCGAAACAGC